>NZ_WPCB01000052.1:0-24383 GCF_009741785.1 Haloarcula sp. CBA1122 | reverse complement strand
CGACAGAATCGTTTCGTTCTCGAAGAATGGCGGGTCCTGTGCGGCGTCATCGGGCGGCGACTCGCCCCGGGAGCGCGCGATACTATCGCTGACGCGAGCGGAGTCCTGCTTGACGACGCGGCCGGCCCCGATGTTGAGGTGGCCGACCTCGGAGTTGCCCATCTGGCCCTCCGGGAGCCGACCCGGCGGCCGTGGGTGGCAAGCGTCGACGCTGCGCCCGCGTCTCGGTAGCGGTCGAAGTTCGGCGTGTCGGCGGCGGCGACGGCATCCCGGACATCGTCGTCCGGATTCAGGCCCCAGCCGTCTAAGATGATAAGTCCGACGTCCATACCCGGTGGGTCACGCGACCGGCCTAATACACTGTCGGTCAGTCCCGAACGTGACGGTCGATAATGCGAAATTCGGCGGCTCTGGTGTCGGTACTCCATGTCGCTACTCCGCTATCGCTGCCGGTATCGGGAACCCTGAAATTAAGAGGGTGGCCCGCCTTCGGTCTGGCATGACTCGGAACATTCTCTCGGACGATCTGGCCGACGCAATCGTCACGACAGCCCGGACAGCGACGGGTGACTCGCTCCGTTCAGTGACGTATTTCACGCGTGCGAACTTCGAGCAACTCTACCTGCGGGAGGACCTTGAACAGGACGCCGACCTCAACGACTTCGTGGGCCACGAATGGCAGGGGTACAAGCAAACGAAAAACGCATATCAGGAGTCCGAACTGGGCGACTACCGCTTCACCGTCCGCGCGTTCTCTAACGGCTACCTCCTGCGGGCGACGACCGAGCGCCAGGGCGTGCTCATCACCACGGACGGCCTGACGATGCAGTCCTACGAGGAGATCGCCGAGGCCATCGAACGCCTGCTCCGCGAGGAGTCGGGCAAGGAGTAACCACCGAATCGGCAGGTGACCAAAGGGTTATCCCCGTCCCCGCGAACGCACGGGCATGACGCTGGACCCGGTCCACGTCGACGGCATCGCCAAGCTCGCCGGGCAGGTGCGCGAGACCGTCGAGACGAGCGACCAGGAGGCGGCCGCCGAGGAAGTCTGGGACAGTTTTCTCGACCCGCTGTGGCAGGACGGGACGAAGATTCTGGAACCGCTAGGCGAGCAGCGCCGCCGGAAGGTTCCCATCGAGGACATCGCGCTGGCGGACCCGCCGTTTCCAACCCAGCACGGCCTGGATTCGGGGACTATCAATCCCACAACATTCAAGAACGGACTGGTGCTGGACGTGGCGCAGGCGGCGATGGGCAGCGTGCCCTCGGATGTCGAACTCCACCGCGGCCGGACCATCATCATGGCCGTGCATTCGAACGACGCAACGCTGGGGTTCGACGGCGAGTGGCAGGGCGGGGACCGCGGCTACGCCAAGCGGCGCGTCCTCGACGTGCCACAGGTCGACCGCTACGAGCAGCGGGTCGTCCACGCGCTGGCACTATACCTCGCCGAGAGCCAGCACGCGCTGACCAACGCCGACGTGGTCGAGGACCTGTTCATTCTCGACGGGCCGATCTACCCGACCGGCGTGCTCCGCTGGGCCGACCGCGACACCGAACTGGCGACCTGCTCGCGGAGGACGACCGGCCCAAGACGGTGGTGAACAACTACGTCGACCTCGTCGAACGGTTCGTCGAGCGGGACGTCCCGATGGTGGGGTTCATCAAGAACTCCTCAACGAAGGCCCTCACGCGGGCGCTCCGGCGCAAGACAAACGCGCCGTGGGTGAACGACACCGCCTTCTTCCGCCGAATCCTGGAGCGTCGCGACGACGATGGTGAGCGGCAGACCGACTGTCTCACCGCGACGAACTGGTTCCGCTCGCGGGGCGGCACCGACGGCATCATGGCCGCCGACGGCGACGCGCTGGGCATCGAGCGGTCGCTCGACCCAGAGGCCTACGAGGTGACGTTTTTCGTCCTCTATGACCCGCGCTCCGACCTCGTGTTCCGCGTCGAGGCCCCGTACGCGTTCACCAAAGACCCGGAGTGTCGGGCCAAACTCACACGGCAGATACTCCACGACGTGGCCCGGGAACAGGGGCCGCCGCTGGCTATCGGGAAGGCTGACGAACTCGCCAAAATCGACCGCCAGGGCAGCGAGGAACTCACCCGCCGCATCGAGCGGACCTTCGAGACCGACCGCGAGCGGGAGTTCAACGATATCCGGTGGGGAGCCGTCGAAGAATCGTTCTGAAGCGTGCTATCCGCGGCGGGCCAGAACGATGGCGTACAGGAGGACGAGGAGCCCGACGAGTTCTGTGATAGTGCCCGGAAGGGGAAACACCACTCGCGGGAAGACCTGCACGGCACCAAGGGTAACGAGGTACGAGACGAAGGTGAGGAGGCTGATTCCGACGGCCAGCGCGAGCATGGAGCGGGTCCGCTGTCGACGGTAGCCGACGAGCGCCAATGCAGCAATGAGCAGCCCGACCCCCGTCTGTGCGAGGTGGAAAGCAGTGTTCACGGTAACCCACGTTTCGGCGGAGAGGCCGGCAACGTCCATCAGAGCCCCTCCCAGAGATCCACCAGCGCGTCGGCGAACTCGTGTGTCGTCGATTCGACGGAGAGGCTGACATCGAAGGTCCCGTCGGTGAGACACACGGTGAGTTCGTCCATCTGTGCCTCGTACACGTCTACATGGTGCCCATCATCCGCGATTTGCGTTCGAGCGGCGACGAGGCCGCAGTCCTCGAGGGCGTCGAGGCGGCGATACACGGTCGAGAGCGACATGTCGCAGTCGTTGCTGAGTTCAGTTGCAGTCATCGGTCTGTGACTCGTGGCTGCAAGGAGCGCGCGAGCGTAGTCATCGTCGAGGAGGGCGAACACCTCGGTCGGGGACGGATCCTCGGCCACGTACAGTGGGTTCACCCGTCACATTGGTATAACGCCCCGGTCGTTCGCTGACTCAGAAAACGGGCCGCCTTTCTCCACAGACCTGTCGGCTACGCCGTCTCAGCTTGCTGCACCGTCACGTCAACGGTCTCGCCAGCCACGCCGAGCCGGGCGAACTGCGTTCTGACGTGTTCCTTGGCCGCGTCGATGGCCGCATCGCGCGTCTCGAAGCCGCGGGGCATCGGGGACTCGAAAGCAATCCGGATCTCGCGGTCGCCGATAGACTGGACCTGACCGCCGCTTTCGACCTCGTAGAAGGCGTCACAGAGCCAGACGTAGGGCGTCCCCTCGTCCGGCGCGCCGTTGAACTCGGGCGGCTCCTCGCCCGGTTCGTACAGCGTCCCGGTCAGCGCCGTCCCGCCTGCTGTCCCCCGAATAAGCAACATAGCTCACTGTAGGGGCCACACAGGCAAAAGATTCTCCCCCAGGTCAGGGCTCGCAGTCGACCACGACGGCAGGTGGTCGGAGCCGTAGTGGTCGTCGTCGCGGTCGGCGATGACCGCTCTGGTGTCGACGGCCACGTCCTCGCTGACGAACACATGGTCGATCCCCATCTCGGGGAGCAGGTCGTGGAAGTCGGTCCGACTCGTCGTCGGACCGTGGGTGACGGTCGCTGTGTCGCGGGCGTCGACGAGCCTGCGCCCATCCGGGAGTTCGTGACCCGCGGCCCGCTCGTAGGCCGGCTCGCCGACGACACAGTTGAAATCGCCGGTCACGACTGCGGGGGCCTCGCGGGCGATGGAATCGAGGTGGTCGAGTACCAGTTCGATGCCCTCGACCCGCGCGTCAGCCCCCTGGTGGTCCAGATGCGTGTTCAGACACAGCAGGTCGTCGTCGGTGTCGCGGTCACGGAGGCGCGCCCAGGTCGCTACGCGGGGGTAAGCGGCGTCCCAGCCGACGCTGCTCGGCTCGGCGGGCTGTTCGGAGAGCCAAAACGTGTTCGTGGCCGCACAGTCGAAGCGCTCGGCCCGGTAGCCGATGGCCGTGTGCTCCCCGCCGGCATCGACGGATTCCCGTGGGTCACCGACCCACTCGTAGCCGTCCAGCAACACCTCTAGCTCCCGGAGCTGGTGTGCCATCGCTTCCTGAACCCCGATAATATCGGGGTTGTGGTACTGGATTATCCCCGCCACCAGCCGCCGCCTGTGAGGCCACCCGTCTACCCCATCCCCGGCGGTGTCGTACCGCACATTGAAAGACATCACCCGCGTCGGCTTCATATGCGTTCGTTGACAGCCATCCGGGTAAGGTTTCACATTCATGCTGCTGGGGAAAGGTGTTAATCCCCGGCTACCCTGGAGTGGGGTATGTCCGACCTCGGGGATTTCACTGATTTCGACGGCGACGATGCGGCGGCCGACGACGAGGCCGCCGATTCTGCCGAGACGACCGACGACAGCGACCGGGCTGTCGACGCGTCGGGGAGCACCGACCCGACAACACAATCGACAGACGACGACTTCGAAGATATGGACGTGACACCGGCCGGCACAGACACCGGTCTCGGGGTCCTCTCGGCGGCGAACGGCCTCCGAATCAGCGAGGAAGCGGAGGAAACGGTCCTCCGGGCGTACGTCACCGCGCGGAACCGCTCGCGCCTGCGCATCGGGACCTATCTGCTCGTCCCCTACCCTGGGGGTGAGCGCCTGTTCTGTCGCATCAAGGCCCTGGAGTACGCACAGGAGTTCCACGCCGACGACGCGACCGAAATCCACGCCCGGCGAGCGATGCGCGAGCGGGGCATCGACGAGCGGGATTTCAAATTCATCGCCGAGCTTGAGCCGGTTGCAGTGCTGTACAGCGACGGTGGCGAACTCAAGCGGCGGATGACTGACCGGGTGCCCAAACCCGAAACCGTCGTCCGGGAGGCCACCGACAAATCCGAGATCAAGACCGGCCTGAAGATTCCCGAGGACGGCGTCTTCCTGGGCCATCTCGCCGTCGGCGGCGAGAAGGTCCGAACGGCCGCCGAACCACCGACCATCGACTACCGGCTGAAAGACGACTACGACGCCGGCGACCCGCTCGTGTTCCGCCACACCCTCGTCGCCGGCGGGACCGGCTCCGGGAAGACCCACAGTTCCAAGAACGTCCTGCGGCAGTATCTCGGCCGGACCTACGAGATGGGCGACGGCCGCACGCCCGAACTCGCCGTCGTCCAGTTCGACCCCCAGGACGAGTACGCCCAGATGCACGACGACAACCCCGCGATGACGGACGAGTTTGAGCGCCGCTGCGAGCGGGAGGGCGTCGCCTACGGCGGGCACGACGACACCATCGCCTTCGTCCCGAAGGTGGCCGGCGCGGATTACAACGCCAGCCACCACCGCGCCGAGCAGGTGGAGTTCACCATCCCGTTCTCGCTCGTCCACGACAACCCCTGGCTCATCGCCGGGTCCAGCCTGAACGACAACCAGTACGGCGCGCTCGTCAATACGCTGCTCCCGCGGTTCGAGCGCGAATACGGAACCGGTGGGACCTACAGCGACTTCCGGACCTTCCTCGGGGACCCCGCGCTCAAGGAGGAACTGGACGAGGCGGGCGACGTCCACGAGGCCACGTTCGACGCTGTCAAGCGCCGCGTGCAGGGCTTCGGCGCGGTCTTCGACCAGGACGCCCGCCCCATCACCGACCAGATTTCCCAGTTCGTCCGCGACGGCGGCCTGACGGTCATCCCGACGTACCACATCACGGACTCCCGGACCGCCTCAACTATCGTGCTGGCCGTCTCCAGCCTGCTCATCGACCAGAAGCTCTCGAACGACCCGGACTACGACCGCATCAAGGAGACGCCGCTCGTGCTGGGGATGGACGAGGCCCACAACTTCCTCACCGACGCCGACAGCGTGCAGGGCCGCAAGGTCATCGGGAAGTTCACCGAGGCCGCCAAACAGGGCCGGAAGGAGCGTCTCGGCCTGTACCTCATTACGCAGGACCCCCAGGACATCGCCGATCCGGTGTTCAAGCAGATCAACACGACGATGGTGCTCAATCTCGGCGACGAAGACGCCATCTCGGCGGTAAACATTCCCAGCAACCTCGAATCGAAGGTTCCCTATATGGAGAAGGGCCAGCGGGTCGTCTACTCGCCGGATAACTCCGAACCGGTCGAACTGATCGGTCTGTCGACGTGTGTGACCCGTCACGGGCGAGACTGACAAACCGACGGCCCGCTCACCGATTGCAGCGGGCCGAAGATTCAAACCGGCCCCAGCGGAAGTGGGCATATGGCAAAGCGAATCCTCGTTCCGGTCGACAGTTCAGATCAAGCAACAGTAGCCTGTGAATTCGCGGCCGAGGAGTATCCGGACGCGACGGTCGTTCTCCTGCACGTCATCAACCCCGCAGAGGCCGGCTACAGCGCGGAGGCCTCGATTCCATCCTTCTCCGAGGAGTGGTACGAAAAACAGAAAGCCACAGCGGAGGACCTGCTCGACGAACTCGAAGCTGAAGTGGCCGAGTCCGGTGTCGAGTCCGTCGAACGCGTCATCGAGGTCGGGCGACCGACGAAGGTCATCGTGGAGTACGCGGACGAACACGACATCAACCAGATCGTCATGGGAAGCCACGGCCGCTCGGGGATGTCCCGCATCCTGCTGGGCAGCGTCGCCGAAATCGTCGTCAGACGAGCGTCCGTCCCCGTAACCGTCGTCAGATAGTGCTACGGGTGCCGGACGATATGGACGTCGTACTCGGGGTCTTCCGACACCGGTGAGCCGACACTACAGACCGGTGTCGACACCCGTCCGGCGTTCTCACTGCCGATAAACACGATTGAGGCCCCCGCTTCGTGAGCGACTTCTCTGATGGTCCGGGTGATGTCCGTCGTCGTCGATGCCATCGAGCTCACGTCTTCCGGGACCTCGTAGCGGAACGACGCCGTCGGGGCGACCGACTCGGCTTGCTCTCGCATTCGGTCGGCGACGGTCCCAGTATCGAACACCTCGTCCGCATCGATCCAGCCGCGTTCCCGCGCGTACGCCGCATCGTCCGGGATAACGGACAGCACAGTGATGTCCTCGTCGCGATAGTCCGCGAACTCCATCGCCCGCGTTAGCGCGGCTTTCGACAGGTCCGAACCGTCGAAGGGCACGAGTAGTACCATATCCCTCCTGTCGCCCGGTTGTGATTTATTGGTTCCGCAAGCTGGCGCGATTTGAGTGGAATCGTGTTGGAATCGACACATCGCAGTCCTGCGGTAAGCCGAGCGAATAACCCGGCAAGGTGTCTGTAACTAATTATGTAGGGCGTGACCAAGACACATGGAATCACTCGAAGAGACACTCAGATATCCCATGGAAGACGACGACTGGACCGTGACCGTTCTCATCGGCGGCGTTCTCAGCCTCCTCGCCTTTCTCCTTGTACCCGGTATCCTCGTGTACGGCTATCTCGTTCAGGCAGTCCGCGAACGGGCAGACGGGGCGACAGAGCCGCCGGCGTTCGAGGACTGGGGCGAACTGTTCGTCGGCGGCCTCAAGGCCTGGGTCATCGGCATCGTGTACATGCTCGTCCCGCTCGTCGTGTTCGGGGTGACCGTCGGCGGCAGCCTGTTCGCGATGGCGACGGGGACCCGCGCCGGAGCGGGTGCCGGCCTGGCCGGCCTCTTCGGCGGGCTGGTGATCTCGTTCGTCCTGTCGCTGGTGTTCGGCTACGTGGCGACGGCCGCCATCATCCACTTCGCCTGTACCGGCGAGTTCGGTGCTGGGTTCGATTTCGGGACGCTACGGAAGTTAGTCCTGTCCCCGAAGTACGCGACGCCGTGGCTGGTCTCGATTGCGCTGTTCATCGCCGTCAACGTCGTGGTGAACTTGCTCAATGTGATACCGTTCCTCGGTTCGCTCCTCGCCGTGATTCTCAGCCCGTTCGCCACCTTCTACGTGCTGGTCGTCGCGACGGACCTCTGGGCCGGCGGCTACAACGCCGCACTCGACGAGCGGGACGAACCGGAGTCGGTCGGGACGGCGACGGCTTAGAAGATGTTGGCCTGCTGGTAGACCGAGATACCGTCGTTCGTTATCTCGTAGGGTTTCGTCTCCCGCGAGTGGTTCGCGTTCCGTATCTTCTGAATCTCGACGCGAGTCGCGTCTCGCCGGTGTCCGACCGGACGTACTGAAGGATGAACACCGCGTCAGTCAGGTATTCGATGATACCGTGTCTGGACGCGAAGGGGTTGTTCTCGCTGGCTTCGGAGACGAGCATCGTCGTCACGCCGGCCTGTTTCAGTGACCGGGTGAAATCGAACACTTCGGTGCGTCTCCGGGACTGGTCGTCGTACATCATCTCTAGCAGGGAGACGGAGTCAAGCACCAGCCGGTCGGCGCCGAACTTCTCGATGAGCGCCGGCAGTTCGCCCCGGATGTTGTCGAGGCTGTTCGCCATCTCGACCGGGTCGAGGTCGACAATCGCTAGCTGGCCCTGTTCCTCGTACTCCTCGAACCCCCAGCCGCGTTCACTGGCAGTGTCCAGTATCGCGTCGTGGGACTGTTCGAGCGTCAGAAACACCGCGTTCTCGCCGTTCCGGAGGCCGTGGTGAAGGAACTGCAGCCCGAACGTCGTCTTCCCGGTTCCAGCCGAGCCGATAGTGACGATGAGATGGCGCTGTGGAATCCCGCCCTGAATCATCTGGTCGAGCCCCTCGATACCGATGTCGACCCGCGGGATGTCGGACTCGAACTCCTCCTCGAAGTCGCTACCGCTGTCACCGTCACCGCTGCCGGCAGACTCGAACGCGGTGGCGAAGTCGTCGTCGAAGAGTCCACCGCCGCCGTCGTCACCGGAGGACCCGGCGTCGGTATCGGAGGCACCACTCTCGCTACTGAAGGGGTCATCGCCGCCGTCGTCGAACGGGCTGCTGTCACTCTCCTCGCTAAAGGGAGTGCCCCCATCGTCGTCGAAGGGGCTGTCGCCACCACTGCGCTTGGATTGCCCGTCGTCGCCGTCGGCGTCGAACGGCCCAGTGTCCGCGGATGTGGACTCCGCTGCGTCGCTTTCGGGTTGTATCGCCGAAGTATCGTCGGTATCCGTCTGTTCGCTGTCGCCGTCCTCGTCGTCCAGCGCACTTTCGAACCAGTCGTCGTCGGACCCGTCGTCCCCGCTCATACGCACGACCACCAGCCACACGAACGGCTCATGGAAGTGGATACGCGTCGGGACGGATATAATTGCCGTCGTAGAGGGTTTATATGCGGCCGGCGGGAACGTCCGGCAATGACTGTCGGTATCGTCGCGCAGCGGGACAACGACCGGGCCATGTCGCTTGCGAGTACACTGTGTGACCGACTGCGCGCCACGTCGGCGGCCGTCGTCGTGGACGAAACGACCGCCGGGGCGCTGGGAGACCACGACGCGTGGGAGGCCGCCGTACCCGATTCGGCCCCGGTCGATGAGATGTCCGCCTGTGACCTCGTCGTGAGCATCGGCGGCGACGGGACGTTTCTGTACGCGGCCCGCGGCGCGGGGTCGACGCCGATCCTGGGCGTCAATCTCGGCGAGGTCGGCTTTCTGAACGCTATCGCACCCGAAGAAGCCGTCGAGACAGTCGTCGCGGAGGTCGAACACATCCAGAAGACCGGCAGCGCCAGAACGCGGGCCAAGCCGCGGCTCCAGGCCAGCGGCGACGACTGGGAGCTATCGCCGGCGCTGAACGAAGTCGTCGTCCAGGGCGAGCGCCGCGGTCACGGCGGCGGGGCGACGCTCGACGTGTACATCGACGACTCGCTGTACACGTCCGGTCACGCCGACGGCGTGCTGGTGGCGACACCCACCGGCTCGACGGCGTACAACCTCAGCGAACGCGGCCCGCTCGTCCATCCCGACGTGGCCGGCCTCATCATCACCGGGATGGCAGACGAAATGGGGACGCCGCCGCTGGTCGTCGACGTCGACAGCGAAATCGTCGTCGAACTCACGGACGCCGACAGCGGCGTCGTCGTCAGCGACGGACGGGTCAGAGAAGACGTGGTCCCGCCGGAGCGAATTACGGTCTCGCGTGCGAGCGAACCGGTCCGGCTCGCCGGGCCGCCGCTTGACTTCTTCACCGCACTGGACAAGCTAGCCTAACGCCGACCGACGGCGTACAGCACCGGTGCGAGGACGAGCAGCACCAGGCCGAACAGTTTGTACTGGAACGACGACGCGAGGACGCTCGCACTGCTTGGTTCCATCGCCGACGCCGGCGTAATCACGAGCAGTGCGCCCAGCGCAATCGTATGCAGCCCCAGCATCCGGAGCGACCGTTGCGGGAGAATTGCGACGAGCCCACCGACAAAGCCGAGTAGCAGGACATCACCGATGGTGTAGTTCAGCAGGAAACTATCGATGAGTTGCAGCGGTGACGCGAGCATTCCTATCCAGAATTTCGCCGGGATGGAATCTTTAAAGTTCCGTTACGCCGCCGACCTGCGGGCGGCGTTCGACCGTTCAATCGCTCGCCGTCCCCAATGGTGTGAGCAGGAGGTAGCCGGTCGATGGGACGCCGGCCGTCCGCAGCCGGAACTGCCTCGGTTCGTCGAGTGCCGTCGAGAGGGCCACGACATCGAGGTCAGTTGTACTGACTGTCTCGGCGTCCACTTCGTCGATACCAGCCACGAGCAGCGCCTCGGAGAGCGCCGTTCCGTCGAGGCGGTCGGACGGCACGTCGAACGTGGTCCCGAACGCCTCGTTGGCCGCACGCACGACCGGGCCGTGGCCCTCGTCGGCGAAGTACAACACCGGGTCCGGATGACCGTCGAAGAGATCGACCGGTTGTGGCTCCGGTGTTCGGTCGACATCTGCCGACACCGTCATCGTCTCGTCGGTCGTCTCGCCGGGCGAATCAGTCACCAGGAGATAGGAGACGCCACCCAGTCCTCCACCGAGCGCCAGGCCGAGGCCCACGGTGACCTGTTCCGAGAGCCCGAGCGAGAACACCGACTGCACCACCAGCGCGACGGTGGCGAGCACGACCGCTCCTGCCCCTATCCAACCGACCACGGCCGCGAGGCTCCCAAGGCGATGTCGACCGCCTGTGCCCGCCGACGACTTGCTCATCAGTACACACTCGATGGGCCATCGGTTAACGCTTTTCGAGAGGCGGCTGCCGATAAAACATATACAGTTGCCAGCCCTAGAACGGTGTAATACCGTGTCAAGAACTACAGGCGGCCCGCCGCGGGTGCTCGTCGTCGACGACGAGCACGACGTCGCCGACACGCAGGCCCTGAAACTCGGCGAGCGCTACGAGACGACTGTCGCGTACAGTGGCCAGGCCGCGCTCGACGCTGCCGGCCCGGAGTTCGACGCCGTGTTGCTCGACCGGCGCATGCCCGACGTGCACGGTGACGACGTGCTTTCGCGGTTGCGCGAGCGGGGGTACGACGGCATCATCATCATGCTGACCGCGGTCGACGCCGACCTGAACATTCTGGAGATGCCCTTCGACGATTACCTCCAGAAGCCGGTCGACCAGTCGACGCTTCTGTCGGCGCTCGACCAGCACCTCGACAGGCCCGACGAGGACGACAGGCTCGACGAGTACTTCCGGATCTCCTCGAAACTCTCCGTGCTGGAACGAGAGAAATCCACGTCACAACTGGAGGCGAGCGACGAGTACACCAGGCTGAAAGAGCGGGCCAGAGAACTGGAGTGGGTGTTGCACGCCGAGAACGACGATTTCGAGGAGCTGAAGGAGACGTACCAGTCGATCAGCCGAAGCTATAGTAACAATTGAAACGATGTACACACTGATCGCACTGCCGTCGCGCGATCAGGTGTGCATTGATTTTCAATGGCTACTATAGGTACCGAGAATCAGCGTCTCTTCGATATACTCGTCGATAGTGTCCCGAACCTCGGCGACAGGGTTGTCGTTGCGAGTTGCGCTCTGGAGAATCACGCCATCGAGTATCGTAATCATGAACCGCGACACCGTCTCGGGGTTGACGTCGGCGAAGACGCCCTGTTCGATGCCGTCCTCGATGATCTGTACGAGTTGCCGGGCGAACAGCTCGTCCGTCTCAGTGAACTTCTCGCGGAAGTCCGGGTTCTGAACCGCCTGGGCGCGCATCTCGACGTACGACCCGAGGACGGCGTTCTTGTCCGGCGTTTCGACGCAGTCCGGGAAATCGTCGAGAACGAGGCTGACAAACGTCTTGATGTCCTGTTCGGGGTCGCCGGTCGATTCGACCTGAAAGATGCGGTTAAATTCCGTGAGGATGAACTCCTGGAACGACAGCAGGAGGTCCTCCTTGCCGTCGAAGTGGTGATAAAACGTCGATTTGCTGAGGTCGGCCTCGTCCGCGATTCGCTGTATCGAAAGTCCGGCGTACCCGTATTCCCGGAGGGCACGGAACGTGGCCCGCATTATCGCCTCGTGCGAGTCCGCTGGCTCCCCGGCGAACGGAATTCCATCAGTCATCCCGACCGAATATTCGTTCGGGCAGTAAATATCTTCCCACTGTTACGGAACCACAACGTTGATAGGCGACCGAACGTTCGTTCGATGTACACGGTTCGGGCGGGAGTCTGCACAGACGTATGTGGGTACATATCCCGATCTCCCAAGCATGACGTCCGCTCCAGACAGAAACAACGGCAAGGAATGTCCGAAGTGTCCCTACGCATGAAACCACGAACATTACTGACGCTGGCAGTTGTCGCATTGCTCATGGCATCCGGAACGGCGATCGCCGCCGTAACCGGGAGCCCCGACTTCGACGCAACGTTCGTCGATAATACCGTCACGCCCGGTGAGGAGACGACACTCGACGTCGTCCTCGTCAACAGCGGCACGATCGACTCCGGGTCTTCGACCCAGGGTGTCCAGAGCAGCGAGGTGACGACCGCCCGCGGGACCACAGTCAAAGTCAACGACGGTGACGCCCCGATTACGGTGACAACGAGCAAACAGGCTGTGGGTTCCGTCCCGGAAGGGAAGACCCAACCCATTTCATTCGACATCAGCGTCGCTGACGACGCAAGTCCCGGGAGCTACACTGTTCCTGTCATCGTCGAATACGAGTACACGAGCTACATTTCGGAAAGCGACGGTGCACGGGACGAAGAGACCACCACCGAACGAATCGAACTCGAACTCGACATCGACGACGACGCGGCTTTTGACGTGGTAAGCGTCGACTCCGACGCGCGCGTCGACTCGACCGGCACGGTCGCAGTCACTGTCGAGAACACCGGTGACGAGCCGGCCCGAGAATCCTCGGTAACGCTGAAATCGACGAACTCCGAACTCACAGTCGGTGGCGACGCCAGCAGCTCCCGGTTTATCGACACCTGGGAGGCCGGTGAACAGCGTACCCTCCGGTACCGCGTCGGTGCGAGCGGTGATACGAGAGCCGAACCGTATCAGTTCGACCTCCAGGTCGACTTCGACGACACGGACGGGGTGCGAAAGAGCACGACCGCCTCCTCCCTCGGTATTACGCCTGACCCCGAGCAAACGTTCACCGTCGAAAGTACCGACAGTGACGTCGCTGTCGGCGATTCCGGGACGTACAACGTGACCCTGCGCAACGACGGCCCTGTCACGGTCTCGGACGCGACAGTGTCGCTTGCCACGCAGAACACCGCGATTACGTTCGGGCAGTCCGAGTCCACGTCGCAGTTCGTCGGCTCCTGGGAGCCCGGTGAAACGCGAACGGTGAGCGTCGACGCAAGCGCCAGCGACGACGCCAAGACACAGAGCTACGCCCTGTCGGCGTCAGTGAGCTACGACGACCCCGAAGGCGATGCCGGCGTCGCTGACGACATCTCGCTCGGACTCACGCCCGAGCCGGAACAGTCCTTCGCCATGGGCGACGTGGAGTCGACCCTCCAGGCGGGCGATGACGGAACCATCGAAGCGTCCCTAACGAACACCGGCGACCGAACAGTCCGTAACGTCGTCCTGAACTGGGCGAGCACCCACGACAACATCTCGCCGAAGGAGACCCAGTACGCGGTCGGCGACCTCGAACCGGGCGAGTCCACGACCGTCTCGTTCGACGCCGACGTGTCGGACAACGCGAACTCCGGCCCACGACAGTTCGATTTCGTCGCCAACTACCGCAACAGCGAGGGCGACCAGCGCGAGAGCGACACGCTCGAAATCCGGCAGAGCGTCGACGGCAGCGCTGACGAGTTCATCGTCGAGACGACGAACGCGTCCGTCGACGTTGGCGGATCCAGCACACTCGAAGTGACGATCACCAACGACGCCGGCGAGCGACTGACCGATATCGAGGCAAAGCTGTTCGCCGAGTCACCGATTTCCGTGTCGGACGACCAAGCGTACGTCGACAGCCTCGACCAGGGCGAGTCGACGACCATCGAGTTCGGTATCAGCGCAAGCGGTGCCGCGATGACGAAAAACTACCCCGTCTCGGTAGACTTCCAGTACGAGGAGCCGGACGGAGATACGCCGGTGTCCGACACCTACCGCCTTCCGGTCTCCGTGACTAACTCCGGCGGTGGCAGTTCGCCGCTGACGGCGATTATCGGCGTCGCACTCGTGGCCGCCCTGGCCATCGGCGGCTACTTCAGGTTCCGCTAACGCATGGACTACCAGCGCTACATCGATTGGGCGGACGACCGAATCGTCCACGATTCACGGAAGGTGGTGCTCCTCTTCCTGATCGTGACGGTGGTCTTCAGCGCCGGCCTCGGGAGCGTCTCGACCAACTCCGGGACGTCACAGTTTACGACCGGGCTTCCGGCCGAGGAGGCACTGCAGGAGGTCAACGACAAGTTCTCGCCGACCTTCTCGCCGGATACAGGGAGCACACAGCTCATCCAGCAGGAGAACAACGTGCTCTCGAAGCCGGCGCTGCTCCGGATGCTCAGGTCACAGCATCGGCTGGAACAGCACGGAGCACTCCGTGTCACGTCGACCGCAAGCGCCGCCAGCATTGTCGCCCAGCAGCTAGACCCGGAAGCGACGACGACTGAACAACAGATCTACGCTGTCGAATCAGCGACGCCGGGTGAGATCGATTCCGCTGTCGGGCGCGCGGCCGAGCAGAGCCCCCGGTTCAAATCGTTACTGAGCAAGGATTTCAACCGCAAAGCCGCCTCGGCGTCGGCGACCATCGGGGTCGTCACGCACGAGGTCCCGGCCGGAATCTCCTCCGGGTCAGGCCAGGGCGGTTCGAGTCCGCTGACGAGCATCCAGAAACAGGCCGGGTTCACTGTCTCCAGCGCTGACCACGGTGGCATCACCCTGTTCGGCAGCGGTATCGTCGCAGACGAGTTCTCGAACGTCGTCGGCGACTCGCTCATCCTGACCGTGCCCGCGGCAGTGCTGTTCATCCTGTTTTTCCTGACGATTGCCTACCGCGACCTCGCGGACATGGCGCTTGGCCTGCTCGCGCTGTTTATGGCCGTCGTCTGGACGTTCGGCTTCATGGGGCTTGCCGGTATCCCCTTCTCGCAGATGCTCATCGCCGTGCCACCGCTGTTGCTGGCGGTCGGGATCGACTTCGGTATTCACGCCGTCAACCGGTATCGCGAGGAGCGCGAGACCGGGGCGTCCATCCAGAAGTCGATGCGAATCACGACCGACCAGTTGCTTGTCGCCTTCTTCATCGTTACCGGGACGACAGTCATCGGGTTCGCCGCGAACCTCACCAGCGCGCTGCCGCCGATTCAGGACTTCGGCTACGTGGCCTCTGTCGGTATCACCTTCACGTTCCTCATCTTCGGGGTGTTCCTGCCCGCCGCGAAGGTGGAGCTGGACCGGCTCAGACAGTCCTACCCCATCCCGACGTTCAGCGAGACGCCGCTGGGTGCAGAGGATTCCGCACTCAGTGACGTGTTGCGCGGCGGCGTCGTCATCGCGAACCGCGCCCCGATCATCTTCCTCGTTCTCATCCTCGTGTCCACGGTCGGCGCCAGCTACTACGCCACCGGCGTCTCGACGTCGTTCAGTCAGGAGGACTTCCTGCCGCCCGAGGAGAACCCGGACTTCGTCGAGGCCCTGCCGGAGCCGTTCGCCCCGAGCGAATACACCGTAACGGAGGTGACGAACTTCCTCGATGAGCGATTCGACACGACCCAGTCCAGTCAGGCGACGGTGTACGTAGAGGGGCCAATGCGGAACGATGCGGCGCTCGAACAGATGTATCGGGCGGGTAACAACCCGCCGGACTCGTTTGTCCGCGAGGACGGGCGCGCCGATTCGACATCCATCGTGACAGTCATTCAGGACCAGGCGGAACGCGACCCCGAGTTCCGTCGGATGGTCGAGCGCAACGACCAGAACGACAACGGCGTCCCGGACGATAACCTCGAAGAGATCTACGAGTATCTGCTCGACTCGCCGGCCCGTAGTACGGCGCTAGAGTACATCACCGAGGACTACCGGAGCGCGCGTGTCGTCTACACAGTCGAATCGGACGCAACCGACGCAGAGGTGACCGCCGATACGAGAAACGTTGCCGACGACTTCCGGTACGAGGCGACGGCAACCGGCTCGGTCGTCGTGTTCCAGGCCGTCTCGGACCTGATTCTGGAGTCCGCAATCCAGTCCCTGGCGATTGCGCTTATCGGCGCGTCAGTGTTTCTGGTCCTCATCTACAATATGCTGGAGGGGCGGCCGTCGCTCGGTCTCGTGAACATCATCCCCGTCGTCGTCACAGTGGCGTGGCTCGGCGGGACAATGCGGCTGCTCAGCATCCCGTTCAACGCGCTCACAGCGACGATGCTGGCGATAACTATCGGGCTGGGGGTCGACTACTCGGTCCACGTCACCCACCGGTTCGCCGACGAGTTCGACGAAAACGACCTCGAAACGGCGCTGGACCGGACCGTCCGCGGGACCGGCGGCGCGCTGTTTGGCAGTATGCTCACCACGACGTTCGGCATCGGTGTGCTCGGCCTGGCTGTGTTCCCTGCGATCGGCCAGTTTGGCATTCTGACAGCGTTATCAATCGGGTACGCCTTCCTCGCGTCCCTCCTGGTGATTCCCTCCGCCCTCGTCGTCTGGGACCGG
The DNA here is from genome assembly GCF_009741785.1 of Haloarcula sp. CBA1122. Lineage (NCBI taxonomy): Archaea > Methanobacteriati > Methanobacteriota > Halobacteria > Halobacteriales > Haloarculaceae > Haloarcula > Haloarcula sp. CBA1122. The sequence continues at coordinate 7,525 of NZ_WPCB01000052.1, read as the reverse complement.
GTGTTCAACGCTGACTGGTCGGTTCGTGGCCTACTCGGGTTCGGGCGGTCGCGTCCGCCCGCGCCCGTCGAAGGCGACGATTGAGTCCGCGGCCCTGGCGGCAGAACTACCGCCGGTCGTGTTCGAGCAAAACACGCCACTGAAGCCTTTATTTGCTGGCATCGTCCTAGCACTGGTATGACTCACGTCGTTATTATCGGCGCGTATGGGAGTGCCGGGGCCGCAGTCGCCGGCGACCTCGTCGAGGAGGAAGACATCGAACTCACGCTCGTCGACAACGGCGAGCCCGGCGGCGGCCTCTGTATTCTTCGTGGCTGTATGCCGTCCAAGGAAGTCCTCTCGGCGGGAGCCCACCGCTTCCAGGCGCGCCACGACGAACGGCTCGTCGGTGACGTGCCCGAGGTTGACCTAGAAGCCGTCGTCGAGCGCAAGGACGACCATGTACTCGACTGGGCCGGCCACCGGCGGGACTCCATCCACGAGATGGCCGAGCGCGACGACGTGACGTTCATCCACGACACTGCCACGTTCGTCGACGAGCACACGGTCCGGGCCGGCGGCGAGGAGCACGAGGCCGACTACGTCGTCATCGCGACCGGGTCCAGCGTGAACGTCCCGGACACGCCCGGCATCGACGAAGTCGACTTCATGACCAGCGACCAAGTGCTCGACGCCACGGAGTTCCCCGACTCCGGCATCGTGATGGGCTTCGGATACATCGGGATGGAGATGGTCCCGTATCTGGCGGAGGCTGGCGGGATGGAACTCACCGTCATCGAGCACGACGACCGGCCAATTGACGAAGGCGACCCCGAGTTCGGCGACGCGGCACTCGACATCTACGAGGACAACTGGGACGTGACCATCCCGACAAACTGCTACGAGCAGGAACTCGAAGAGACCGAGGACGGCGGCGTCCGCCTCACCGTCGAGTACGACGACGGGGGCGAGGAGACGTTCGAGGCCGACCAGCTGTTCCTCTTCACCGGCCGCCGGCCGACTGTCAACGGTTTGGGCCTGGAGAACACGTCCGTCTCGGTCGAGGGCGACTGGGCAAAGGATACGATGCAGACCCGCGACGCCGACCACATCTACGCCGTCGGCGATGTCAACGGCAAGGAGCCGATTCTCCACGTCGCCAAGGAGCAGGGCTTCACCGCGGCCGAGAACATCGTCCGGCAGGAGGCCGGGGGCTCGCTCAAGGACTACCGGAACGTCCACCACCACGTCATCTTCTCCGGGCTGGGGGTCTACCCGTTCGCCCGCGTCGGCCACAACGAGGAGACGGCGAAAGAGGCTGGCTACGACGTCGTCACGGCGACGCGACAGGCCAGCGACGACGGCGTGTTCAAATCGAAGGACGTGCCCGAGGGGCTGGCGAAGCTCGTCGTCGACGCCGACGACGGGACAGTGCTCGGCTGGCAGGGCATGCACTACCACGCGGACAGCTTCGCCAAGGCGTTCCAGATTATCGTTGAGCTGGGACTCGACGTGCGTGACCTGCCGGACCGGGCCTACCACCCGACGCTCCCCGAAAACGTCGACGGCCTCATCCGGGACTGCGTCGACCAGCTGTAGTCACTCGACCTGAATACCGGTCACGTCGAAGCGCGCGCCGCCGTCCTCGCTTTCCGAGACGGTGATCCGAGCGCCGTGCGCGTCGACGATCTCGGAGACGATGGCCAGCCCGAACCCGGTCCCGTCGTCGCTCGTGGTGTAGCCGCGTTCGAACACCTCGTCGCGCTCGTCCTCGGGAATACCAGGGCCGTCGTCGGCGACGTAGAAGCCCCGTCCGTCCGAGAGCGTCCCGACCCGGACGGTCACATGTTCGTCGCTGTCGCTGTCGTCGGCCCCCGTCAGACTGTGCCCGTGTTCCACGCTGTCGTCGGACTCCGTCCGACTGCTTGTGGAACCATGTTCCACACTGTTTCGGAAGAGGTTCTCGAACAGTTGCTGGAGGCGGGTCTGGTCGCCCGTGATTCGCACGTCCGTGTCGCGCCGTTCCAGCGTCGCGTCCGAACTCTCGACGGTGTCCCAGGCGGCCGTGATGATATCGTCTAACGACGCTTCGGTCGCGTCGATGACCTTGTGACCGCCACGGGCGAGCGCGAGCACGTCGTCGATGAGTTCGTCCATCCGTTCGAGCGACCGCCGGAGCGCCTCGACGTGCTCCGGGTCCCCGTCGTACGCCTCGTCGACGAGCGTGAGCCGGCCGAACGCGACGTTGAGCGGGTTCCGGAGGTCGTGGCTGACGACGCTGGCGAACTCTTCTAGACGATTTCGCTCGCGTGTAAGTTCCTGCTCGCGCCGTTCGCGCTCCTGTTCGTAGCTGACCCAGTTCCCCATCAACTCCACGAGCGTGACTTCCCACTCCGAAAAGGAATCGCGGGGCTCCGTGCCGTAGAAGCAGAACGTGCCGTACACCGAGCCGTCGACGACAACGGGCGTTCCGAGGTAACAGGAGACGCCCATCTCGGTGTAGCCCGCTCTGTCGGTCAGTTCTGGCCGGTCTTCAGCGATATCAGCGAGCACCAGCGTCTTCTCCTCGACGACGGCCCGCTCGCAGTTCGTCGCGTCCAGCGGGACTGCATCGCCCGCCTCGATGGCCCCCGTCCGGTCGCGAACGATTTCGAAGACGTACATGTCGCCATCGATGCGCGAGAGGGCGGCCGTTTCGGTCCCGAGGGCGTGCTGCCCGATTTCGAGCAGGCGCTCGACCTTGTCCTCGAAATCGAGGTCCTTGCGGGAGATGACCCGGTAAATCTCTCGGAGCGTCCGCTCTCTGCCCCTGATCTCCTTCTCGTGCTTGTGGCGCTCAGTGATATCGCGGAAGTACACCGAAATCCCAGTTGGGGACGGGTACACGGACACCTCGAACCACGTCTGCAGCGGCTCGAAGTACGACTCGAAGGATGCTGGCTCCTGCTGTGTCATCGCCTGCCGGTACTGCTTGCTGAACTCCGTGCCTTCCAGAGACGGAACCGCCTCCCAGAGATTTCGCCCCAGCAGGTCGGTGGTATCTCCGTCCACCGCCATCGCACGGCCGATGACACGTCTGCCGCGTTCGTTGGCGTACGTGAATTCCCAGTTCTCGTCCACCGCGAAGAACGCGTCGGTCATCCGGTCGAGAATGTCCGCGTCCTCCTGATAGCGGGCGACAGCAGCGGTGATTCGCTGTCGGAGCAGTTCCGTCTGTTCCGAAAGGGGTGTCTTCGTCACGTAGTCCGTGACCCCGGCAGAGATTGCGTTGCTGGCCACGCTCTCGTCGCCGTCGTCAGTGAAGAGCAGAAACGGGAGGTCAAAGGACCGGTCCCGGACGGCCCGTAACAGTTCGATTCCGTCTCGGTCCGGCAGTTGGTACTCGCTAACGACACAGTCGTACGACGCGTTCTCGATAGTTCTGATCGCGTCATCCGCCGTCTCACACACTGTCACCGTGAACTCGTCAGTGCTACCAGTCAGCGCCTCCTTGACCGCCGTGATGTCGTCGCAGTCCTCGTCGACGTAGAGGACACGCACTCGACCGGCGGCCCCATCGGCCCCGTGACGGTTCGGCGTAGCCACGGGTGTATCCATATTCGTTTCAGGGCATGTGGGTGTAAAGTTGTACCGCCGGTAAGCTTCCATTACCAGGGTACTAACCCAGCTATAGCGGATACATACTCAGTCGGGTCGGCGGTTCGAGAGTACCGGTATCTCGTCGATTCGATCCGTCGAAAGCGCGTCCCAGTCGACGCCCGCTGGTGTCGTGTGCGTGGTCTCCGTCTCGACAGTTCGCTCCGGCGTCACGACCCAATCCATCGGCACGTCGTGGTCGTCAACGGGCACGGTAGTATCGACGACGCCCTCTGGACCGCCCACAATCTGGAGTTCGTGGACCGTCGTCACGACCGGCGTCGTCTTGTCGACCAGCCCCAGTTCCCGGAGGACGGCGTATTCGAGGTCGCTGTACCCCTCGCCCTTCCCGATTCGCGCGCCGTCCTCGGTGACCGCGACTGAGCCCGACACCACGAGGTCGACGCTCCCGACCGCCTCGGGGCCGACCTGTCGCGCGTGGTCCGCGACGTTCGAGATAGCCGGTGCCGCCTCGATGTCGTCGAGTTCGTCGGGGTCGAGTTCGTAGAAGCACCGCTCGTCCCGGAGCCGAGGAACGGCCATATATACCGTCTTGCCGGCCCGAAGCGCCGCCCGTCGGACCGGGAGCTGTGGCGAGTCCGGGTTCGCCTTGACCGTCTCTGCGGCGTCCCAGACCGCCGTCTCGGTCAGGCGCTGTGCAGCCTCGCTTGCGCCCTCGAAGTTCGGAATCCGGTCGTGGGGCGGGAACGGGAACCGGGCGATACCCTGCTCTTCCAGCGCGTCCCAGACCGTTTCGCGGATAGTTTGCTTGTCCATGGCGCTACGGCCTCCGGCGGCGGAACTGCTGTGTGCAGACCAGCGCCAGCAGTGCGACAAGCGCCCCGACGGCGGTGAATCCGGGACCGCTGGCGTCGGTCGTGGACTGGTCAGTACTCGGCGTGTGGTCCGCGGGTGTGGGCTCGCTCGTTTTGGTCTCGGCCGGCGTCACAGCCGACCGGGGAACGTAGCTGTCGGCGTCGTAGCGGTCCGGATAGAGCTGTGCGGTGGCGTTGTGCGCGAACGAGACCACGCTCCGTGGGGCGGGCTGATTGATGTTCCGAGCCCGGGCAGAAACCGTCGAGTTAGTCTCGCCCGCGGTCGTACTGGCGTAGGGCTCGGTCTCCGCGATGGTCGCCGTGTTCTCGGTGACAAAGAGCACGTCGATCGAACCGGAGGATGACTTCGTCGCTGAGCTGTGGGTACTGGGTGTGGTTGCGGGCCGCGACGTTCTCCGCGCCCGCGAGTTCGATGAGCGACGTGACGAAGGTATTGTTCGCCGCCACGTACCCCCCGCCAAGCGGGTACAGCGCAGTCGGTCGGTCTTCGGCGTCCGCGGTGACCTGCCGAACGGCGTCGACGTTCGCGTCCATCCAGGCGTTCGCTTCGCTCGCACCCTCGCAGTTACCAGTCAGTCGACCGATGGTCGCCGTCTTTGCTCGAATGTCCTCAATAGTTGTCGCGGCGGGGAGGTGATACACCGTGAGCCCGGCCTGCCGAAGCGGGGCCACATCACCGGCGCTGGCGTTCGGTGCAATCACCAGGTCCGGGTTCGTACCGACGACGCGCTCAACGTTGACGCCGAAGCTCGCCGAGACGTTCGTTCGGCTCTCAGCACCGTCGAGATAGCTCGCGTACTGGGTGAGCCCGACCACCTGGGAGCGGCCGTCGATCTCCCACATCGTCTGGGCGGCCGAGGGATTGGTCGTCGTGACCCGTTCCGGGCGCTCCTCGATAGTGACCTCGGTCCCGGTCGCGTCGGTCATCGTGACCGGGAACGAGCAGTCGTCCGCCTGCGTGTCGGCTGTTGCTGCGGCCGAAGTCACACCTGCGGACGAGCCCACGAGCAAGACAAAGACGCAGACGAGAGAAAGTCGTCGCATGCTCTAGGCGGGTGTCAGGAGCAATAAATACTTATCTACTGCAACTGGGCTTTCATACATGCGTTTCGCGGGTCGGACTGTCGGGTGGTCGGCGGGGCTCGTCGCCGTCCTCTGTGCCGTGGTGACGACGAGCGCCGGTATCGGCCCGGTGTGGATTCCACCCGAAATCGTCGGGAAAGTGCTGCTCAACGCCGTCGTCGTCCCGACTGGCATCTCGGTTTCCGGCCCTGCCGTCGACGTGACTACGGCCCATGTGTTTTCTTACGCCGTGAGCGACCTCCAGACACAGATTGTGATGCAGGTCCGGCTCCCCCGGATACTGCTGGGCGCGGTCGTCGGCTTCTCGCTCGCCGCCGCGGGGACGATCATGCAGGGGATCTTCCGGAACCCGATGGCCGACCCCTCTATTATCGGCGTCTCCTCCGGCGCGGCGGTCGGCGCGGTCGGCTTCATCGTCGCGCCGGTCGTGATCCCGTTCGGACTCGGCCTCCGCGGCGCGGCCTTCGTGGGTGCGCTGGTCGCGGCCTTCGGCGTCTATCTCATCGCGACGCGGAACGGCCGCACGCCGGTCGCGACGCTGTTGCTGGCCGGCGTAGCGATACAGACGTTTCTCGGCGCGGTCGTCTCCTTCCTGTTGCTCCACAGCGGCGAGAGCATCCGCCGGGCGCTGTACTGGCTGATGGGCCATCTCAAGGGCGCGTCGTGGCCTGAAGTGACCAGCAGCGTCGTGCTCGTCGCCGTCCCGTTCGTCGTGTTGCTCGCGTACGCACGCGACCTGAACGTCATGCTACTCGGCGAGGAGGACGCTCAGAGCCTCGGTATCGAAGTCGAACGGACCAAGCGGGTCCTGCTCGCGCTGTCGGCAGTCATCACGGCGGCGGGCGTCGCCGTCGCCGGCATCGTCGGCTTCGTCGGCCTCATCGTCCCCCATGTGATGCGGCTGCTCGTCGGGCCGGACCACCGGATACTGCTCCCGACGGCGGCGCTCGCCGGCGCGTCGTTCCTCGTCGCGACGGACACGCTAGCACGCTCGGGCAGCGCCGAGGTCCCAGTCGGCATCGTCACCGCCGTCCTCGGCGCGCCGTTCTTCCTGTACTTGCTCCGGAAGCGGGAGGTGCACGAGCTGTGAGCGGGCCGGCTACATCGAACGGTGGGGACCCGGGACGGGACCGCTCCGGGCCGATGCTCGACGTGTCCGACCTCGCGGTGTCCTTCGGCGACCAGTCTGTCGTCTCGGGCGTCGAGTTCAGCGTCGACCGCGGGTCGCTCGTCGGTCTCGTCGGTCCCAACGGCGCGGGCAAGACGACCGTCCTGCGGACGGTGAAAGGGACGCTCGACCCGGACGCCGGCACAGTCCGTGTCGACGGCGAACCCATCCACAGGAAGTCCGCGAAGGAAGTGAGCCGCCTCGTCGCGAGCACGCCACAGGGCACTGCGCTGTCGTTCGACTTCAGCGTCAGGCAGACCGTTGAGATGGGCCGGACACCGCATCTCGGCCGGTTCGACCGAATGGACGAGAGCGACCGGAACGCCGTCGAAACAGCGATGGAGCGTGCGAGCGTCACCCAGTTCGCCGACCGGCCGTTCACCTCGCTCTCGGGCGGCGAGCGCCAGCGGGTCCTCCTCGCCCGGGCGCTTGCACAGGAAACGCCGGCCCTCCTGCTCGACGAGCCGACGGCGAGCCTCGACATCAACCACGCCGTCCGCACGCTCGAACTGGTCCGAGCGCTCGTCGACGACGGGAAGACGGCCGTCGCCGCGATTCACGACCCTCGAACCTGGCCTGCGCCGGTACTGCGACGAACTGGTGTTGCTCGCCGGCGGCGGGGTCGCCGCCGCGGGCCGCCCCGCGGACATGCTCACGAGCGACACGCTCCGTGACGCTTTCGGACGCGGAGACGCTGGTGACGACCCAGCCCGGCCACCGACGCGCCGCTCGCTGACCCCGCTGGCCGAACAAGAGTCGGTCGCCCGTCGCGTCCACGTCGTCCGGGACCGGCACGCCAGCGGCTGCCGCCGTCTCGAAGCTC
>NZ_WPCB01000106.1:0-1300 GCF_009741785.1 Haloarcula sp. CBA1122 | reverse complement strand
GGGACGCGCTTCGGTCCGGACGCGACGGTCGAAACCGTCGACGACACGGTTCGGGTGACGACGACGGACGCCGCCGAGCGCGGCACGGACTACCTGCTTGCGCTCCGCGAGGCGGGCGTCGCCGTGACCGGGTTCGACGTGGACGAACCGACGCTCGACGACGTTTTCTTCGCCATCGCAGACGGGCGAACCGATGGCTTCGACGCCGGGGACGACGGCGAGACGGGGCCGGGACCGTCCGGAGGGACACGATGAGTTCCGCGGGCGTCGACGCCGGTCCGTCGCGGTCGGCCGGAAACTCCCTCGTCGGAGACATCTGGGTCAATTTCAAGCGGTGGACCCGGAAGGCGATTCGGAATCCGACCGTCGTCTTCCTCGAACTCTTCATGGCGGTGTTCTCCCTGCTGATGTTCACGGCCGTCTTCGGCGACGTCGGCACCCTCGCTCTCGAACGGGCCGGATTCGAGGGCATCGGCTACCTCCAGTTCGTCCTTCCCGCGGCCGTCGTCCAGGTGTCGATGTCGTCCTCGCTCTCCTCTGGCCTCGGACTGGTCGAGGACCTCCAGACGGGGATGTTCGAGAAGGTGACCGTCTCGCCGATGCGCTGGACCGCCGTCTTCGCCGGCAAGGCCGCCGCCGAACTGTTCCGCCTCGTCTGTTACGTGCTCGTCATCTTCGGCCTCGGACTGGCGATGGGTGCCACCGTCGAGACCGGACTCGTGGGGCTGTTCGGCATCGCCCTCGTCTGTGTCCTCTTCGCGCTCTGGTACATGGCGCTCTCGAACGCCGTCGCGGTGGCGACCCGGGACGAGGAGACGCTCGACGCGGTCGGGAACCTCCTGCTGTTCCCGCTACTGTTCCTCTCCTCGGCGTTTCTCCCCGCGTCCTCGCTGCCAGAGTCGGTGCAGGTGGTCGCCACGGTCAATCCGGTCACCTACGGCGTCGACGCGATTCGAGCGCTGGTCCTCGGTCGGGACGTGCTGACAGTCGTCGAGGTGACGGCGTTCGGCGGCGTCTACGACACCCTCGTGCCGGCGCTCGCGGTTCTCTGTGCGCTCGATGTCGTCTTCGGTGCCGTCTCCGTCTGGCTCATGGGCCGTGCGACGGGGTCCGAGGTGGCGTGACCGGGCCGCCCTGCCCCCTCTCCGCCCGCCGAATCCGCTGGAAGCGTTTCGGCCCTCCCGGTGCCCGCCGGAACCCGCGTGCGCTACGCGACGGTCCCGCTGAGCAGGCCGACGAACCCGCCGGCCATCGTCTCGTAGCGCCGCGCGACCGTCCGCTCGGTAAGTCGCTCGCGGGC
>NZ_WPCB01000067.1:0-13590 GCF_009741785.1 Haloarcula sp. CBA1122 | reverse complement strand
GGGGACGTCGAGGCGGCCACGGCGTCAGCCGATGAGACGGCTGACAGTGACGACGGCCCCACGTCGGTCGTTTCGGAGGCGTCCGACGACGGGGACGGCCCGACCACAGCAGTTTCGCAGGTCGACGATGCGGACACAGACGACGGGAATGCTGTCAAGTCAGCCGTCAGAAGTGTCTCCGGTGACGGACAGGCGGCCGCCAATCGCGACCAGACGCTGGCGACGCCGGCAACCAGAAAGGCCGCCCGCGAACTCGACGTGAACATCGACGCCGTCCCGACCGACCAGACCCGGGACGGCCAGCCCTACGTCGACGAGTCGGCCGTTCGGACGTACGCGGAGGCACAACAGGCCGCGCAGGCGGCTGATGCCGAAGCCGTCAGCGCCGAAGGTGGTGCGGCGGGAACGGCAGCCGAGGCGGGCGGCGCTGGGGCCGAAACGACAGCCGTCGAGACAGGCGACGGCGAGCGCCGCGAACCGTACCGTGGCGTCCGTCGGTCCATCGGCGAACAGATGGCTCGGTCCCGGCGAGAGGTGCCCCACGCGACCCACCACGACCAGGTCGACGTGTCCGGCCTCGTCGAGGCACACGAGCGACTACAACCGCTCGCCGAGGAGCGCGACGTCACGCTGACGTACACGCCCTTCGTGGTGAAATGCGTCGCCGCGGCGCTGGACCAGCACCCGGTGCTCAACACGGCCCTGGACACCGAAAACGAGGAAATCGTCTACAGAGACGTCCACAACATCGGCGTGGCGGCAGCGACCGACCACGGGCTCGTCGTGCCGGTCGTCGACGACGTGGACGGGAAGGGCCTGGTCGAACTCGCAGACGAGATCAACGACCTCGTCGGGCGGGCCCGAGAGCGTGACATCGAGCGGTCGGAGATGCAGGGCGGGACGTTCACCGTCACGAACTTCGGGGCCATCGGCGGCGAGTACGCCAGCCCGATAATCAACGTCCCAGAGACGGCGATTCTCGGGATCGGGGCGCTGAAGGAGCGGCCGGTGGCCGAAGACGGCGAGGTCGTCGCAAAACCCACGCTCCCGCTCTCGCTAGCAATCGACCACCGCGTCATCGACGGGGCAGACGCCGCACGCTTCGTCAACACGCTCAAGGAGTACCTGGCGGACCCGACGCGACTCCTGTTAGAGTAGCCACTCGGGTTCGCAATCGAAACCGAAACGGGTCACTGGAACGACAGGGCTGGTGATGCCCTCCACGAGAGACACATGGATCTGGTACGGATTAGCCGCGCTGTTCGTCTTGCCGCCGGGGTGTATGGCCCTCTCCCGGCTGTCGATGGACCTGTTCATATCGTCAGGGTCGGCCGGTGAAGCGAGTCTCGGAACGTTCCTCGGCGCGTTTGCTCTGACCGTCCTCGCCAGTTGGGCGAGTGTGCTGTTCAGCCTGCTTCTCACGGTCGGCCTCTTTCTCGACAGTCGACAGCTCCGGCGGACCGACGGCGACTGGTCCCCGACACCGCTGTATGCGCTCGCCGGCATCGTCCACGGGGTGGGATCGACACTGCTCCCGGCGTTTGCGGTGTCGGTACCGGTCGTCGGCTATTATCTGTATCGCCGGCGCACGCGAGACACGACAGCGAGGTGAAGGGCGATAGCTTTTCACGGACCCGGACGAGGCACCGGTATGGTCGTCGGAGATGTCACTACGGGAACCGAACTGCTTGTTATCGGCGGCGGTCCGGGCGGCTACGTCGCCGCGATCCGGGGCGCGCAACTGGGACTGGACACGACGCTCGTCGAGCGGGACGCCTACGGCGGGACCTGCCTGAACCACGGCTGTATCCCCTCGAAAGCGCTCATCTCGGCCTCGGACGTCGCCCACGACGCCCGGCAGGCCGAATCGATGGGTGTGTTCGCGGACCCGGCCGTCGACATGGCCGGGATGACAGAGTGGAAAGACGGCGTCGTCACACGGCTGACACGGGGCGTCGAGTCGCTGTGTGAGAGCGCCGGCGTCAATCTGGTGGAGGGGACCGCCGAGTTCGTCGACGACGGGACGGTCCGGGTCGCCCACGGCGGCGATGGGCAAGGCTCGGAGTCGCTGTCGTTCGAACACGCCATCGTTGCGACAGGGAGCCGACCGATGGCGGTCCCCGGCTTCGAGTTCGACGGCGAGCACATCCTCTCTTCGAAGGACGCGCTCGCGCTCGAATCGGTCCCCGAGAAGCTGCTCGTCGTCGGCGCGGGCTACATCGGCATGGAGCTCTCGACGGTGTTCGCGAAACTGGGCGCGGAGGTCACGGTCGTCGAGATGCTCGGCGACGTGTTGCCCGGCTACGAGGACGACGTCGCGGCGGTCGTCCGCCACCGCGCCGAGGACCTGGGTATCGATTTCAACTTCGGCGAGGCGGCCGACGACTGGGACGAGACAGAGGAGGGCATTCGCGTCCAGACCGTCGACGAAGACGACGCGGTCACCGAGTATAACGCCGAGAAATGTCTTGTCGCGGTCGGGCGCGAACCGGTCACGGACACGCTCGCGCTGGAGAACATCGACCTCCAGACGGACGAGAACGGCGTCATCCCGACCGACGACCAGTGCCGGACGGCGTACGAGTCGGTGTTCGCAGTCGGCGACGTGGCCGGCGAGCCGATGCTTGCCCACAAGGCGATGGCCGAAGGCGAGGTCGCTGCGAGAGCCGCCGCCGGCGAACCCGCCGCGTTCGACCATCAGGCGATTCCCGCCGCAGTGTTCACCGACCCCGAAATCGCCACCGTCGGGATGACTGAGAGCGAGGCCGAGGCGGCGGGCTTCGACCCGGTCACTGGGCAGATGCCGGTACGGGCCAACGGCCGCGCGCTCACGGTCAACGAGAAGGAGGGCTTCGTTCGCGTCGTCGCTGATGCTGACGAGGAGTTCCTGCTCGGAGCACAGATCGTCGGCCCGGAAGCGTCGGAGCTTATCGCCGAACTCGGGCTGGGTATCGAGATGGGCGCGCGGCTTGAAGACATCGCCGGGACGATCCACACGCACCCGACGCTCTCCGAAGCGGTCCACGAGGCGGCCGCGGCGGCACGCGGCGAAGCCGTTCACACGCGCTGAGAACTGTGGGGCTGGTTCACGAAGGTCCAGTCAAACACAACTCTGTGGGTGTTTACTGACAGAGAGACAGAATCTTGCGCCGTGCAAAAGGGTTATATTGTGGATTGAGTAAACTGTCGGTGACTAGGAACCGGTAAGATATGTCTACTGACTCAGAGCCCGACGATACCATCGCCCAGGCGATCATTTCGGGGTCGACGTACGAGCGACTCCGTTATGAACGCCACTCGTATCTCAGACAGACCGTCCCGCGAACGCTCGCACTCCAGAGCGCCCTGCTTGGTGCGCTGGCACTGTTACTACCGATCTACGGTCTGTATCCGGACAGCACCGCGGCGTTTCTCCCGGCAGTTGACCCCGCCGTCGCCTCGCCGAAGGTGCTGTTGCTCGGGCTGTTCGGCGGGTTCTTGCAGTTGTTCGGTGCGACGTTGCTCGTCGGGTCAGTCCTCTACCGAGTCCGGCTTGCCCCGCTGACTGAGCGACAGGCGCACGCGGCGCTCAACGCCGAGGACTTCGCGCGCTACGTCGGCCTCGGGACCGGCGGACTGGCAATCGTGCTCTCGCTTTGCCTGTTCGCTGTGGGGCTTGGCGGCGGTGACGCAGTGTCCGCATACGTCGCGTTCACGGGTCGAAACCCGTTCGTCGACTCCGGGTTCGGCCTGTCGGTTGCAACGGTCTCGCTGCTCGCCTTCGTCGCCAGCGTGACGGTTTTTTACGCCTCGCGATACCTTCTCGTTCACCTCGCGCTGTTCCACCGTAGCAACAAGTGAGGAGTGCCACCGGAAGCGATACAGCAGTAGCGGGGTTTCGCGTCCGTGAAAAGTCGAGGACGCCGTCAGTTAGTCGCAACGTCGTTGATACCTGACTGTATCAAGAACCACGAAATGGGACCGAAGACGACGAACAGCAGGAACAGGACCACACCACTCTGGTCGGTGACGGCTTCCGCCGCGTTTGAGATCTGCCAGATCCCGATGATGTTTACGAGAGGAATGACTGCAAGATAGGAGTCAGGTTCTGGTCTGTCCCTGCATCGAGTTGCTTGGCGGTCTTGTACAGCCAGTACAGGCCATAGAGCGTTCCAGTCACGACAAACAGGACGACCTGCAGGCCGAGCGATCCGTCTTCGAACGCGGTTGCGTCAGTCACTTGTGGTGATGCTGACATACAGTCGCTATTCGCTCACGCTTGCTGAAAAAAGTACATTCCCGAACCCAGCAGTCTCGACCACTTCGAACAAAGCGTGGGCGTGATCCCCATCGACCGCACTGACGAGGACCTGGCACGGTTGTCCTGAACGGCGGCTGACGCCACCGAGACAGCGTCAGACGGATACCGCAACCGCCCCGGCACAGCGCTTGCCGATGACCACGGTTCTTTTGGTTCCCACCGCTGTACCCCGGGTATGACCACTGTTACCCTGGGTCCCGAGGGGACCTACTCCCACCGCGCCGCACAGGCAGTCACCGACGACGAGATATCCTTCTCCGAGTCGGTGACCGCCATCGTCGAAGCCGTCGCCAGCGGCGAGGCCGAGCGCGGCGTCGTCCCCGTCGAGAACAGTATCGAAGGCTCCGTCACCGAATCGCTCGACGCCTTCGCGGAGTACGACGTTGCCGTCGTCGAGGAGATTATCACGCCGATCCGCCACGCGCTGCTCGCACAGGACGAGTCGTTCTCGCTGGTGGCCAGCCACGCCCAGGCGCTGGCCCAGTGTCGCGGCTGGCTCGACGAGCACTACCCCGGCGTCAACGTCGAGGCCGTCGCGTCGACGGCCCGCGGCGTCGAACGCGCCCGCGGCGACCCGGACATCGCCGCTATCGGCCACCCCGAGAACGCGACCAACGGGACCGAACTGAAGGTGCTCGCCGAGGACATCCAGGACCGGTCCTCGAACGCCACCCGCTTCGTTGTCGTCGCCCCGAAGAGCGAGCGCAGCGAGGCCGGCGGCAAGACCTCCTTCATCGTCTACCCCGACGTCGACTACCCCGGCCTGCTGCTGGAACTGCTGGAGCCCTTCGCCGACCGCGACATCAACCTCACTCGCGTCGAATCTCGACCCAGCGGCGAGCGCCTGGGCGACTACGTCTTCCACATCGATATCTCGGCCGGCCTCTACGAGCAGCGCACGCAGGACGCCCTCGCCGACATCGAGGACATCGCCGAGAAGGGCTGGGTCCGCCGGCTGGGGTCGTACGACTCGCAGACGGTCGTCAACTGAGTCAGCGGGACACCGCCGGCCCCGTTCAAGCGTTAAGTCCCGGGCCCGTGTACCCCCGTGTATGTCTGACCGCGATCCGTTCAGCGAGATCGAGCGCGCGTTCGATATGCTGGGAGAGCAATTCGGCGTCGACATGGGCGCTATTCCAGTGGACGTCGTCGACGAGGGCGACGCTTTCGTCGTCCACGCGGACCTCCCCGGCTACGAGAGCGAGGACATCGATGTCCAGCTCGTCGAGGACCGCAAGCTCACCATCAGCGCCACGTCGAGCCAGGAGCGGGAATCGACTGACGGCCAGTATGTCCAGCGCGAGCGCCGCCAGCAGTCGATGAGTCGGTCCGTTCCCCTCCCCGAAGCCGTCGACGACGATGAGACCACCGCGAGCTACGACGACGGCGTCCTCACCGTTCGGCTGGCGAAGGTCGGACACAGCGAGGACGATAACGGGACGGATATCCCCGTAAACTGACGATGGTACTCGAACCCGGCACGGACGTGCCGACGATCAGGGCGACGAACCAGCACGGAAACCCGGTCCAGCCCAGCTTCGAGCAGCCGACAGTGCTGTACTTCTATCCGGCGGACGACACGCCGGGGTGTACGACGGAGGCGGAGCAGTTCGAGGAGCACGCAAACCGGTTCGAGGACGCCGGCGTTTCAGTGTACGGCGTCTCGACCGACGGCGTGGAGAGTCACCGTGACTTTGCGGAAAAGAACCACATCAGTTTCGATCTGCTAGCCGACCCCGAGGGACGGCTGTGTGAAGCGTTCGACGTGCCGCTGGTCGACGGGCGGTGCCAGCGGACGACGTACGTCATCGCGAAGGAACGCGTCGTCGCCGTCTACGAGCGGGTCGGCCCCGACGGCCACGCGGCGAGCGTCTTCGAGGACCTCATTGACACCGGCCTGGTCAGGGCCGAGTAGGGCTCAGAAAGCGATAGCACGCCGACGGGCTACTCGTCGATGTCGATGGCCGGGCGACCGGGACCGGCTTTGCCGACGAGGTCGGGGTCAGCTTCCGCTGGTCCCTGAACGATTACGTCGGCGCCGAACTCTCGTTCGACGAGCCACGCGGCACGTTCGAGCGCCGCCTGTTCGCGCTCGGGTGGCAGTTGCTCGTCCAGCGACTGCGCGCGGCCGGCCAGTTCCTTGGCGAAGTCCGCGGCCGCCTCGCCCTGCTCGCGCAGGTCCTCGTCCTGCATGACGGTGCCGACGACGTTGCCGTCGGCGTTCCGAGCGAGGTCCAGCACGCGGTGCTTCCACTGGGGCGCGACCGCGAGCGTGATGGTCTGTGGGTCCTCGATGCCGACCGTGTCGACGATATCGCGGATGTCCTCGCGGGTGTTCTCGACCAGCCGGCGCTCCATCTCGTAGTCTTCGGGGGCTTCAGCGGCCGGCCACTCGGCCTCCGCGATGAGGTCGTCGTGGCCCAGTTCGGCCCACATCTCCTCGGCGGCGTGGGGCGCGACCGGGGCGAGCAGTTTCGCCGCCGTCGCCAGCCCGCGCTCGAAGGTGTCGGCGTCGGGGGTGGTCGCTTCCTGATAGCGGCGCAGCAGCGACACCAGTTCCCGCACGGCCTGGAGCGCGTGGTTGAAGCGGAAGTCCTCGAACTCGACCGTCGCGTTCGCCGCGGTGGCGTCGATTTCGCGGGCGACGTAGTCCGCGATGTCGTCACCGTTCGCCAAGTCTGTGGCTGTCTCCGCCTCGCCGTTGGCGTATTCCGAAACCAGCGTGTACACGTTCTGGAGGAAGCTATGAGCAGATTGGACACCCTCAGGACTCCAGGCGAACTCCTTCTCTGGCTGGGCGGCCTCCATGATGAACAGCCGGGCCGTGTCCGCGCCGTACTCCTCGATGATGCGCTGGGGTGAGACGCCGTTATCCAGGCTCTTCGACATCTTGTTGCCGTCCTCGCCCAGCACCATCCCCTGGTTCGTGAGGTTGGTGAAGGGTTCGCGGACGCCGTCGACCATGTCGAGGTCGTCCAGCACCTTCGTGAAGAAGCGGGCGTACAGCAGGTGCATCACGGCGTGTTCGATACCGCCGACGTACTGGTCGACCGGCATCCAGTCGCTGGCCCGCTCGGCGTCGAAGGGGGCATCCGCCATCTCCGGCGAAGTGTATCGCAGGAAGTACCACGAGGAGTCGACGAAGGTGTCCATCGTGTCCGTCTCCCGCACCGCGTCGGCCCCGCAGTCGGGGCAGTCGACGTGTTTCCATTCCTCGGCGGCGTCGAGCGGATTTCCGGTGGTGTGGACGAACTCCGGTAGTTCGACGGGGAGGTCCTCGTCGGGGACTTCGACGTACCCACAGTCCTCGCAGTGGATCATCGGAATCGGGGTGCCCCAGTAGCGCTGGCGGGAGATGCCCCAGTCCCGGAGGTTGTACTCCGTTCTGTGTTCGCCGTCGAACTCCTCGACGAAGCGGTCGCGGGCCTCGGCGCTCGCCAGCCCGTCGAACTCGCCGCTGTTGACCAACAGGCCGTCTTCGGGATACGCTGCCTCTTGCACGTCGATGTCCTCGGGGTCGGCGTCGGCGTCCTCGGTGGGTTCGACGACCTGTACGATGTCGATGTCGTGGGCCTCGGCGAACTCGTGGTCGCGCTCGTCGTGGGCCGGCACGGCGTACAGCGCGCCAGTCCCCACGTCGGTCAGCACGTAGTCGGCGACGTAGACAGGAATCTCCTCGCCAGTAGCGGGATTGGTCGCGTACTCGCCGGTAAACACGCCGGAGGTCACGTCGAGTTCGTCCTCGTCGGCCTGTTCGGCCGTTTCGATGTACTCCGCGACTTCATCGTTGCCCTCGGCGATTTCCTGTGCGACAGGGTGGCCCGGAGCCAGCGAGAAGAACGTCGCCCCGTGGATGGTGTCCAGACGGGTCGTGAAGATGTCGACCTCGCCGTAGTCGCCAACCTCGAAGGCGACGCTCGCCCCCTCTTGCTTGCCGATCCAGTTACGCTGCATCTCCCGGACGTTGTTCGGCCAGCCCTCGAGGTCGTCTAAGTCCTCGAGCAGTTCCTCGGCGTAGTCGGTGATGGTGAAGAACCACTGGTCCATCTCGCGGGCCTCGATGGGCGTGTCACAGCGCCAGCACAGTTCTTCCTCGCCCTCGACCTGCTCGTCGGCGAGGACAGTCTCACAGGAGGGACACCAGTTCAGTTCGGCGGCCTGACGCTCGACCAGCCCTTCCTCGCGGAACTGTTTGAACAGCCACTGGTTCCACTGGTAGTAGTCGGGTTCACAGGTCGCGAGTTCGCGGTCCCAGTCGTAGCCAAAGCCCATCTCAGTGAGCTGGTCGCGCATCGAGTCGATGCACTGCATCGTCCAGTCCCGCGGGTTGGTGTCGCGTTCCTCGGCGGCGTTCTCAGCCGGGAGGCCGAAGGAGTCCCACCCCATCGGGTGGAGGACGCTCTCGCCGCGCATCCGCTCGAAGCGGGCGTAGGCGTCCGTGATAGTGTAGTTCCGGACGTGGCCCATGTGGAGGCTCCCGGAGGTGTAGGGGAACATCGCCAGGACGTACTCCGGGTCGCTCTCGTCGTCGTCGATCCGGAACACGTCGGCCTCGTCCCACGTGCGCTGCCACCTGGGTTCGATCTCCGTGTGATCGAACCCCCGCTCGCGTTCCTCACCGGTCGTGGTCATGATATCGGAACATCCGGCAGCGACCGTGCTATACCTTTCCCTTCGGGAGGCTATCAGGGGCCGCCGCACGAGCCCACAAGCCGAATGGATGTGAATCCGGGGGACCGGCGTACCACAGAGCGGTAACGTCGCCACAGGTCGACCAGCCGCCCGCTATGCCTGACAGTCGACGTTGCCGATGTCGAATCGAGCGCCGCCCGACTCGCTCTCGGACATGGAGATCGTCCAGCCGTGGTCCGCGGCGACCCGGCGAGCGACGTAGAGTCCGAATCCGGTGTTCTCCGGGACAGCGGTGTGGCCCGCGTCGAACACGCGCTCCGGCGGTTCGACATCGATGCCCGGGCCGTCGTCGGCGACGAAGAAGCCGTCGGCCGTCGTACCGACGGTGACGGTAACCGACGGGCCAGCGTGTTCGAGCGCGTTCTGGAACAGTATCTGGAGCAACAGCCCGGCGGACTCCTGATCGGCGACAATGCGGGTGTCCCCGTCGAAAGTCAGGCACGCCTCACTGCCGGCGAGGGTGTCCCACACCTCCCGACTGAGACGGGAGAGCCAGACGTGTTTTCGCTTCGGGACCTGTTCGATCTCGTCGCGCTGGCTCGAGCCATTCGGATCGCTCGTGGAGAGTTCGACCACGGTATCGATAATCGTCGAGATCTGGGAGAGCGACTCCTCGATGTCGGCGGTCGAATCGTCACAGTCAGCCAGTTCTTCGAGTCGCCCGTAGGCGATCTGGAGTTCGTTTCGAAGCTCGTGAGACGCCACGAGTGCGACTTTCACCATCCGTTCGTGCTGGCGGCGAAACGCGTGCTCGCGGAGCTTTCGCTCCGTGATATCCTGAGTGTGTCCGACGATTCCCCGAACGTTCCCAGCGGAATCGTACCACGGCATCTTGCGGGTGCGGACGTACGACGCGTCGAGATCGAGGAACTCCTCCACTTCGATCCGGTCCGTGTCGCCCTCGATGACGTCCATCTCATCACGCAGGGCCGCTCTCGCGTGTTCATCGGCCAGTTCCGGGACCTCGACGTCGGTGAGGCCAAGCCGGTCGGTCGGCTCGTTGAACCCCCGACCCATCAGGACGTGTCGTGCCTGCTCGTCTTTCGCGTACAGGTGGTCCGGCAACTCGTTGAACAGGGAGAGCAACAGCGTCTCCATCGGGGACGGCGGGCGTCCGGCAACAGTCGGTGGCTCAGCGTCGAGACTGTCCCGGAGGGCCTCGGCGACGGTGTCTTCGAGACGTGTCGACGCCTCGACAGCCGTCACGTCGAGGGTATCCGGGACCGCCGCCGGGTCCTCGCCAGCGACGATCACCGGCAGGTCGGGAAACAGCTTCCTGACGCCGTACGCGATATCGGTTCCGGACTGGCCGTCGACTGTTTCGGGTAGAACGAGAGCGTGGAACACCGAATGGGTGAGCGTGTCAAAGAGGTCTGTGAGGTCCGACAGGTACGTGATCGAAGCCGGCGTCTCAGCGAGAGCGGATTCGAGAGTCCCAGTATCCAGCCTGTCGGCTGCGACGACGAGCACAGATTTGCTACCCATGGTGCGTTCCCAGTGAGCAAACTATTGCGTGTGGTGGACTGTCACTGTTTCGGGTGTTTCGAAGGCCAGACGCCGCTCAGGACTGCCAGTGCAGCGATGTCGCCCGGACTGTCGAGCCGATAGCGTCGCCGGTACTCCGGCCGAGAGAGCGGCGCCCCACACAAGATTTTTGCCGGTCTCGGCTGGTGTCGGGAGTGTATGGTACACTGCCCTGACTGCCAGACCTCGCTGGAAACGGCCGACGACATTGAGTTCGTCGAAGTAGACGCCAAGACCGGCTTCATTAAAGCCTCCAAGCGCTTTTACACCGCCAACTGCGCGGCCTGTGGCGTCACTATCGGTAGCGGCGTCGCCGGCGCAAAGTCCAACGGAGGTGCGGCCTGATGGTCCACTGTCCGGAATGCGACGCGGAGATGGCCGACCAGGACGATGTAGAGTTCCTCGACATGGATTCGACGACCGGCTTCTTCACCGCCTCCAAACGCTTCTACCTCGTGGCCTGTGGCGAGTGCGGGGCCGCAATCGGTAGCGGCGTTGCCGGCGCAATGTAGTTACACCGGGGCCTAGGCTTATACACGTTTCAGTGCAAGAGAAAGTATGTCTGAATCACCTGACGACGACACGAAGGACAGCGGACGACTGCCGGCACCGCTCCGGTCGGTCACGCCGGGGACGCGTAGCCGTCCCAACGAGGGGATGGACGTGATCGGTTGGGGGATGCTCGCCGGCCTGTTCGTCCTGCTGATGCCGCTCCTTCCGTTTATCATCATCGTCTGGGGCATCTCGAAAGTGACCGAGATGCTCACGCCCTCGTCGTAATCAGGACGTGTCGGTGTCGACGAGCGAGAACGGCGTCCCGTCGCCGTCATCGCTTGCGTTCTGATAAACGACGTGGGCGGCCGCGACATCCTGAATGGCCAGCCCCGTCGAGTCAAAGAGCGTGATGCCGTCGTCGTCGGTCCGCCCCGAGAGGGTGCCCGCGACGATGTCGCCGAGCTCCCCGTGGAGGTCGGTATCAGTCAGAACGCCCTCGCCCCACGGGACGTTGATCTCGCCGGAGTGGGTGCACTGTTCGTAGTTGTCGATGACGAGTTTCGCGTCCAGCAGCGTGCGTTCGTCGTGTTCTTGCTTGCCGGCGGCGTCGGCACCAATGGCGTTGATATGCGTGCGCTCGCCGAGCCACTCCCGGTCGACGATAGGCGACTCGACGGGCGTAATCGTCGACAGCACATCACAGCCAGCGGCGTCCTCAATGCTGCCCGCACGCACGTCGAACCGGTCGGTGAACGTGTCGACAAACGCCTGCTGTTTGTCCGTGTCCCGGTCGGCGACGACCACCGTCTCGATGTCCCGGACTGACGAAATAGCGTCCAGTTGCGTGTACGCCTGCGTGCCGGCCCCGACCAGACCAAGGGAGTCCGCGTCGGCGACAGCGAGGTAGTCGGTGGCGACGGCGGCCGCCGCCCCGGTCCGCAGGCGCGTCAGGACTGTACCGTCCATCACGGCCAGTGGGAACGCCGTCTCGGGGTCCGAGTAGATGAGCGTCCCGAGGACGGTCGGCAAGTCGTGGTCGCGGGGGTTGTCCAGATGGACGTTGACCCACTTGACCGCGGCGGCGTCCCACGTTTCAGCGTTGACGTAGGCCGGCATCGACCGGAAGTCGCCGTTGTACTGCGGCAGGTCGATGTAGGACTTGGCCGGCATGATGGTGTTCTCCCTGGCATCGGCGGCGAAGGCCGCGGCAACCGCGTCGATGACTGCCGGCATCGTCGCGTGGTCCTCAACCGCGTCCGCGCCGAGAAGCAGCGTCTGCATACAGTATGTTGACACTCAACGATATTCAGCCCTCCGCCGTCACAGGGGTTATATCGTCACACGACCAGTCACGGGTATGCGTCGCGGGGCGGCGATTGCTGTGGTCTGTCTCTGTCTGCTGAGCGCCGGGTGTGCCGGTCTGTTCGGCGACGACGCGGCCGCCAGAGAGACGGTGACACCGGCTCCAGTCCCGACCGCGGACGCACCGACGAGTCCGGCGCAACGCGCCCCGGGCGTCGTCGGCGACCGCGTCGTCAACGCCACCGCGCTCGGCCGCGCCCACGTCGCCCAGCTCTCGAACACCTCCTATCGCGTCCACCACACCAGGACCGTCATGAACGGCAGCGGCCTGCACAGCCGCGTCCGGACCCGTGCCAGCGTCAGCGCGGGCTACGAGTCGTACACGGCCACCCGAACGATATCCGGGGAGAGTGTGACAGCGCGTGAGATCCATAGCACCTGGCGGGACGGCCGTGCGCTCAGGCGGACGACCGTCAACGGGTCGACATCGGCGGACGTGGTCGCGGACAGCCGTGGTATCGGTGGCCCGCCACGCCCCCCTCGGGCCGCACTGTTCTTCGAACCCACGTTCAACGGGCGCCTCATAGCGCTGCTTTCCGCCACTAACATCACATCCATCCGCCCCGGCGACGAGGTCATCAAGCAACTGTACGGCGTTCCGTTGTATCGAATCAAAGGAACCGGGTCGGCCGACGACAGCGCGATTGCCACCCGCCCCGTCGACCGCGTGACCAACGTCTCCCTCTCGGCAACTGTGACGCCCAACGGCGTCGTCCGGAGCTACGCCCTCCAGTACACGGTCATCAATGGGACGGATACTCACCGAGTGACCGAGATTCTCCGCTACAGCGACCTCGGGACGACAGATGTGGTGTTCGAAGACCGACAACGGACCGAACGCCATCGAAACCGAACAGCGCGTCCCGAATGACGCGAGCAACGGCTGGACGCCGTCGAATCAGTCACAAAACGGAGAGAGGCCCCCACCCGCTGTCACCAGTCCGTCCCACCAAACGGACCGGGACAGTCGATACTTCGCAGAGACGTACCTAACTGTTTCTCCGGTTTCACGTCTCGATATACACGCTGGGATGACTCGGCGCGTTACAGAACCGCAAAAAAACCGAACCGCAAACGGCGATTCGCTCGTTCGGAGACTTCGCTCCGCTCAGAACCTCGCTGTTCGCGGCTTTCACCGCTCACTATTCGAGGGCCCCTCACTTCGTTCGGCCCCTCGCTTACATCATGCCGCCCATACCGCCGCCCATGCCGCCCAT
>NZ_WPCB01000045.1:0-27012 GCF_009741785.1 Haloarcula sp. CBA1122 | reverse complement strand
CTTCAACCCCACAAGGGTCCGTCTGAAACCATTTCACGGACCGTTGTGTGCCGCGCGTTAGGCTTCAACCCCACAAGGGTCCGTCTGAAACGATGACACATCATCAACACGCAATCATGCCGATGGGCTTCAACCCCACAAGGGTCCGTCTGAAACTCGCTTTGAGGTGAGCCGGGCCGATGAGTGATATAGCTTCAACCCCACAAGGGTCCGTCTGAAACAACGCAAACAACGAGGCATGTCGCCGTCGCGCTCCAGCTTCAACCCCACAAGGGTCCGTCTGAAACCCTGCACGTCGCCCCCGCACTGCATACACTCACGCGGCTTCAACCCCACAAGGGTCCGTCTGAAACCGTGATGGATGTCGATACGAGGACATCGGCTGACGCGCTTCAACCCCACAAGGGTCCGTCTGAAACCATGCCGGATCTGGGCAGTACAGCCACTCTCTGGGACGCTTCCACAGCGGTACTTTCGTCGACCCTCAATACCCCCTGCACCCCCGGGGGGTCGATGAAATAGGCGTGATGCGAGGCCGCTACAATTCGATAGTATGCGTAATGAGTGTGATGTCTCTTTTTCCGTTTTCACGGGCGGCCGGAGAGCCACCCTCTGTATACGGCGGGGTACCCGCTCGTGCGTCTCGGGAGTTCCGTCCGTCCGCGCAAGGCGGCCTCGCGGTATGTGATTTCCAGCCACAAGTTCCCGTATCCTCGGGAGGGCCAACCGCTGTTCGTGTCGTACTATCCGTGCAGCCCCAGCTCTCAATGCTGGTGTTCTCCCCGGGGGTCGGTATGATGTGCGACCGCTATCTCGGCCGATACGTGGCCTTTGTACAGGGCTCCACGCTTCGTGCCGAGCGTGCCGGCGGGCAGGCATAACGCGTCGTATCGTCGACGACGCGCACGCGGTGAAGCACCCGCGTCCCAGGACGCGACATATAGCCAGCGTCTGGTTACATCGTCGTTTTGGCCAAAGTATGATAACGATTACGCCCGTCAGCACGGTGGTAGATGCAGACCAGCATCACTGAGTTCACTGCTGGCACTGACGAACTCGACATTACCCGGACGATCCGGTGTAAGCTCGCCACCAGCAACGCGAAAAACGAGACTGTCCGTCGTGGGATCGAGGCCTACCAGCAGGTCGCCAGCCACATGGCTGATGTGCTGCCGTCCTACCCCGCATACGAGTGGAACCTCCAGAATACGCAGATGTATCATCAGGCCAAGCGAGCGCTCCCGGATGATGATGTGCGGTATAAAACCACGCTCGCACAGATGGCCAAGAACGATGTCGTCGAGTCGTTCACCAGTTGGCGCGAGCGCGGTGAAGACGGGAGGTTGCCTCGTGGCCAGTACGGCGACGCTGACTACCTTGGCCTCCGGCATGACGACTGCGAGATTCACGCGAACGACAAGGGCTGGGGCGTCAAGACGAGCTTTATTAGCTACAATCCAGTGTGGTTCCACATCCATGCTGGAGACTATCAGCGGCAGTTTCTCGAACGCGTGACTGATGACGATGATCCGGCAAGCGCCGGGTCTGCTGAACTTCATCTCCATGACGACGGGACGCTGTACCTCCACCAGACGATCACATGGCCAGTTGAAGTCTACCAGCCTGCCGAGGTCAGCACTGTTGTGGGCGTTGACCTCAACGATGATCCACTAGTCTGTGCAGCTGTCGTCGACGACGGTGATGTCGTGGCTGTCGAGTTGGAGTCGGGTGCTGAGTATCGTCACCATCGCGAGCGGGTGAAGCGTCGCCGGAGTGAGGCGATGGAGCGCAACGACCTGAAAGCGATCAAGGACGCCCGACTGCAGTACAATCGATATACCGATCATATCACCAACGTCGCCAGCAAACGTGTGGTTGACGTCGCTGCAGAGTATGCCCCGGCAGTCATCCATTTGGAAGATCTCACCCACTATCGCGAGACTGCCGAGGACCCAATTCACGACTGGCCCTTCGCCGAGATCCAAGAGAAGATCGCGTACAAGGCCCACGAGGCTGGCATTCCAGTCCAGGTAATTGACCCACGCAACACGAGTGTTACGTGTCGCAAGTGTGGGGAAACCAATCCAGCCATGCGAGATGGCGATGACTTCGAGTGTTGGGAATGTGGATACGAGGTCCATGCGGACGTGAATGCCGCGATCAACATCGCAAATACAGATCCATAGCTCGCCAGACAGTCACCAAGACAGCGGTCAGTACAGACGAAGGATTGCTCTATCCGGGGAAAGTTATTATTCCGACAATCTGGTTGTTCTCATCATGGTCTCTCTCCGAGAGGCGTCTCCTGAAGACGCAGCAGCGATGGCGCGTATTCAATCGGAGTCGCTCCGAGAGAACGCAGATGAGTACTACACAGACGAACAGCTTGCGCTTCTGGCACCCGCTGAGCCAGATGCTGAGGAAATTCCTGAGGATGAGTTTTCCGACGAGTCGTGTCGTCCAATTATTGCTGAATTGGATGGAGAGATCGTTGGATGGGGAAGCATCCATCTCAACGAGAACGTGCTGGCAGCAACATTTGTTGATCCCGACTACACAGGACAAGGAATCGGGCGCACAATCGTCGAGGAACTCGAAACAATCGCTCGACGGGAAGGCGTAGAGGTGCTGAGCGTTCCCGCGTCGCTAAACGCTGTTGGCTTCTACGAAACACTCGGCTTCGAAAAACAACGAGAAATCGATGCAAGTGGTCCCGACACACCAGAGATTCCGAGTGTCGAACTGACAAAGCAACTGTCCTAAGTACTCGACTCGCACACTTACTGAGCAGTCGTTCAACCGCCGCTAATGAGTAAGCAATCCGTATTCACCACCACTAGTAAGCCCGATTCGCAGCCGTCGAGGGTCAGTCACGACCGCTCGGCGTTCTGCGAGACACGATTCCGGATGTCCTCGATGATTTCCTCGAGGGGCTGGCGGGAGCCGATGCGAAGATCCGTCCCAGAGGCCGACGGCTGCGCGTCGTGGATGTCGACCTGCTCTGCCGTCGGCAACGCAGCGAACGCCCGTGACTCGACGAGTGACCAGTCTGTCCGATCGGCGGAGAGTGTCACCGTCCCCTCAGTCACGGGCGTGTCCAATTCGCTGGCGAGTTGCTTCGCGACGAGCGTGCACTCGCGGTCCGTCGTCAGCCCGGTGATCGACCGGACGATAGTATGTGGATCCGACACGGTCGTTGAAGATTCTCCGACAGGCCGATATCCGTAGTCGATGGCCACCTCTTGGCCGTCGCTGATGTTGCCCGATGACAGCGCGACCAGTTCACCGGGCTGGGCGTTGAGTGAGTAGTCTTGGCCCTCGACGTACTCAGTTGATGTGCCGGGATCGTAGACGGTCTCGCGGCCATGCACGAGTTCGGTCTCGTCCAGTGGGACAGCCGTGTCGTGCTGGGCAGTCACGCGCTCATCGCGACGCCGCAGCACCGAGCCCTTGATGACGACCTTGTCGACGGCCTGCTCGACGCGGCGTTCGTACTCCCAGCTGGAGACGTCGTCCTCGGCGTCGGTTGTCCGCTGGCCGGCCTCCGTCCAGATCACACGGTAGGAGTCGCCGTCGCGAACGGCCTGCCAGACCGTTCCCGGAGGAGCGATGCGGTTGAGCACCGTCGAGATATCGTCGTCGAACGTCTGATTGATGACGAGTGGTTGTTCGTTGAGGTCTGCATACAGTTCGTACGAACTGACGGACTGAGCGTTGTACCCATTCGCGGGAGATTGCTGTCGGCCACTCCCGTATCGGCTCAGGCCGAACCGAGCACGGACTGTACTCGACGCCTGGTCGAATGTCACGTCGACTGTTTCAGTGTTGTTCTCAGAGCCGTTCGATGGCACGTAACTGCCGCCCTGGTCGTTCGAGACCTGCAGTTGCTGGTTGGTCGAGACGTTGTCGTACGCCGCGTTGACCCGGGCACCCTCCGCCGAGAGCGACGTGACGGCGTCGTCGGTATCCTGTAGTAGCAGCTGTGGATGGGATTCCGGGCCGGGTAAGTAGCCATCACTGTTGACATTGTCTGGGAACGTGTAGCTGAATCTGGCGTCAGTCAGGCCGAGCGTGTCGACCTCGATGACGTTGCCGTTCTCTTCGGTGACGGCGATTTTGACACTGACCGAACTCCCTGCAGAAACACTCGGGGCGTCATTGGCTCCGTACGTTTGCAGGAAGGTAAACCGATCACTGCCGTATCCACCGGCAGGGATCAAATAAACACTGTTGCCGTCGATCGTCACCTCGAATCCGGGCCCAGAACCACTCGGCGCTCGAAGCCTGATCGAGGCACCAAGCTCGCCGGCCGGGATGTCGTACTGTGGCGTCCACGAGTATTCCAGTTCGTGCACTGTGCTACTCATCGCGACCATCTCACCAGCACTTGCGTTGCTGTCAGACCGGACGCCGCCGAAGAACGTCTCCTCTTCGGCTTCTCGGAGCCACGATGTTTGCGCGACCTCAAGCGTGCCGTTGTTCAGCTGCAGCGGCGATGTGCTCGGAAGGTCAGGCAGTAGCTGCTCCCACTCGCTCTGCGTGCTTGCTGACTGTACGAGTGTTTCCGTAGCTGCGCTGGGCGGCGCGTCGACGTCAGCCGTGTATGGCGTCTGTCCGATGATGTCATCAGCAACAAGATGCGCCGGTCGCGAGTCGACCTCCATCCGGACACGCTCGTCGAGTTCGACGGCGCCGCGTCCCTCTAGGATCCAGCCCCGCTCGGTCGCTCGCGGTGTGTCGACCTGATCGACCGGTAGCCGGACGCCGTTGAACCAGGCCCGCATCGGCTGGCCGTCGAAATCCCCACGAGCGTAGCGGTCGCTTGCCCGCACAGGAACCGATAGCCGCGGCAGGCCATTGATCGTCGGCTGTGGCGTGGGCTCGCCGACGACGTCCGGCCGCCAGATGTTGCCGCCGGGGTGGTCCACTTCTAGATACCAGCCGCGGCCGGGGACTATCGACGTCACTCTCTCACCTCGGATTTGGCGACGATATCAGAGACTTGGCCGGATACCCACTCATAACCTGCAGCTATTGGGTCGAGTCGAGTGACCAGTCCGGAGGGCGGTGCTGTGCCGTTGTCCGGGACGGTAAAGAGTGCGTTGTCCTCACCTCGCCAGACATTCATATCGAGACGATGCGTGTCGTCGTTTGCCGTATTCAGCCATTCAGTCTGGGCTGTGACTCGTTCAACACCAATCCGTTCGAAGTCGATAGACTGATTCGCCAGTCGGATGCCCCGAGCGAAACTTGGCTGTACGTTTCGTTTGAGCCGTCCCAGCGATAGGCGACGAGCTCGTCATTGATATTACTGTAGTCCTTGGTGTCGATGTTAAACTCGAGCTTCAGGTTCTCATTCTTGACCACGGGGTGGCCGATGAACTCGTGGCTACTGACAAAGCACCGCTGCCACGCTGGATCGATAGTCTGGACGCTGCCGTTGACAGTTTCGTTGATCGCTTTGTCTCGATTGTACGTGTCCCAGACAGTGACGTCAGCCTGCCACTCATCTTCGTATGGAATCTCGTACAGTAAGACCGGGTTGTCTAGCCCGTTGCGAGCATCGTGAATGTCGATGTACGTATGCTCTCCCCAGACAACCCGCTCTGGGCTTGCATTGACCTTTGAGCCAGTGACGTGGTCCCACCAGACCTCATTGTATGCATCACGCGGAATCGCGGCACGGGCGTCTGTGCCAGAGCCGAACGGGTTGTCGACCTGCTGTGGGCTGCAGTACAGCGCTCGGTAGTGTGAGTCGCGGGTGCCAGCAAGCGAGAGGCGTCCGTCGAAGCGTTGGAGTCGGGACTCCTGAGCCGTGGACTGTTCGAGCGTGACGTCCTCGAGCGCGACGTACGCATCCGTCTGGTCCTCGCGGTCGCCGTACCACGGCACGACTTCGATGCCGGTTGCGCTGAAGAGTTCCTCAAACTCGCGGGCGATCATGTTGCTGTACTTGCCCGCGACGACGCCTGCCAGCGGCCGCGAACCCGGGTCCGCGCCGAGGGTATCGACCTCTGGGGCGTCGCTGTTGAGCGGGGAGTTACTCGCGATCTGAAGCGATTGCGACTGGCTCGGCTTTTCCAACGCTGAGTCGGGAACTCTGAGTGCGTATAGTGTCCGCGCCATTATCCTGTTCGCTCCGTTGCACTGACTGCTTCGCTGAGGTCAAGCGTCCGGATGCAGGTCAGACTCATCGGGACGGTGCTACTCTTGTCGCGGTCCACAGAGCCCTGTGGATCCTCAATGTAGACGTTGACGTAGTCCTCGGGCATGATGCCGTCTGGTGCGTAACCGCCGTAGATGAGCCGCGCCGGCGTCATCGAATCAGGTTCCCCTTTTTCGAGGTAGTTGAGCAGTACCTGCTTTTTTTGGTACCGGTCGCCGGCGGTCGCGCTCCCAGAGTCGAGCACAGACTCGTCAGCTGTGTATCCCCACTGCCCGTCGTCGCCGTCGTCGCGGATCTCAACGTCCAGTTCCCAGTAGCGTTGCCCGGCACCGTTGTTGACGGTGATCCCATCAAGCTGCTGCTCGCCGATGATCTCGGAGATGGCGGCGAGTGCTTGCGAGAACCCATTATCGACGAGCGGGCCCGTGCGGATGCCGCCCTGGACTTCTGCCTTGCGCATCTCGAAGCGTCCGGTGCGCTGGGCACCCTCTATCTCAGCTTCGATCTGTAGGATGGGATATTCTTGCGCCGGCATCAGAGGGACCTCTCAAGGTCACGGCGCACTTCGTCGACGGTGCTGCTGATGATATCTTCCTTCTGACGCCGGTCGAGGCTCGCGTCCTGCTGGACGTTGACTGTCGTATCGCTGTTGATCGTTGTCTCACGGGTTGCAGCTTGCCTATTGCCTCGGCCAGCGCCGAAGCCCGGGAGAGTCCGATCAGTGAAATCGTTGGCCGTGTCTAACAGCTTGGGTAAGATGTTCACCGGCGGGATGATGCCGCCGGGCACACCTGTCGGACTGCCGCCGCTGCCACTGAATAGCTTCGCTGCACCGGCGCCGGCACCAACGATCCCACCAAGACCGAGTGCTTTGAGGATATCAGACGCAGAGATATCGGTCACCGGATCGATAATATCTCCAATGCTGGGGGATGCAGGGGACGATATCACATCGCTTGCAGTGACTGCAGCCTTCGTCCCAACGACTGCAGCTGGTCCAAGGACTGCACCTTGCGACACGACCGCCGACGCAGTCACAACTGCTTGGTCGCTGATGAGATCATTCGACAGGATCGACGCCGGGTCAGTAATGATATCGGCGACTGTCACCGATGCAGGCTCTTTGATGATATCCGACACAGTGACAGCTGTCGGACTGGGCGTCGGCTGTGGTGACGGTTGCGGACTCGGCTGCGGTGCTGGCTGCGGGCTTGGTGATCCGCCATCTCCGGGTGGTGGCGTTCCAGCATCCTGACCACCCGTCGGCAGACTATCGAGCAGTCCAGTCAGCGCACCAGAGAGGCCGGCGATCGCCCCGCCGACAGCGCCGAACCCCGCCCCGAGCAGCCCCAGTGTCCGGCCGCTGCCTCGGGCCCTCGAAAACCGCTGTGACTCAGACGACTCCAGCAGCTCACGCAGGAGATCGTTGCGTGTCTCGTTGAGGTCGAGATTGCGGTCGAGGTGGTCGACGGCCTGCTGAACTGCTCGGCCGCCGGAGCGGCTCGAGCCGTTTGCTGCCGAGGACGCACTGACTTCAAACGCATCCTCGATTTCGGCCTGTGCGCCTTCGATGCTGTCGATGACGAGCGTGCCTGTTGCGTCGAACTCACTCATAAGTCAGTCACCTGTCCACCCCAGCGTCCCGCGGACGTCGAGGATATCATGGATCGCGAGCCAGTCCAGCACCGCAGTCCAGTCCATCTTGTCAAACGCCGACGGATCGCCGCCTCTGTCGATGTAGACCGCACGAGCGTACCGATAGACAGTCTGCTGGTCCAGCTCATCGTCAGTCAGGTCTCCTCGGGCGAGTCGCTGGAGCCGATCACGTTTCCCTCGGGATCCATCAGCTCATCTATCCGCGAGCTGGCCCAGTCGCGGTAGTACGGATGCAGTTGCCCGACTGCCGCAGCGGTCATGTCGTCACCACCCTCGTCGTCGACGTACGGTGCGTCGACCGTGCCGTCGGCGATGAGCAAGAGGTCCGTCCCCTCGCCGTCGCGTTGGGCGGACTCCTTTTCGATGCCGGCGAACGCGCCGGCCCGAACACCGCTGAGAGTGACGCCGTCGACGTCCTCGTCCCACATTGGGAAGTCGTCGCTCTCATGTGCACGGTCTCGGGCCCAAATCGCACCCTTTCGTTGCGTCGCGAGTTGTGATCGCTGGCTCTGCAGGCCAGGTACGACTGGGTTGTCGTCGTCCAGGTCGTCCAGCTGCTCGGCGATCTCTTCGATCTGTTCCTCGAGCGCCTTGATTGAGTCGTCGAAGCTGATGTATGTCTCGTTAAACGTCATGTGATACTCACCGCCGGGTTGCCATCAGCGTTCCAGCTGATCGATTCCGTCGTGTCGTCGTCAGAGATGACGCTGTTCCAGGCCTCCGTCGCGACAGTCAGTGCCGAGAAGTTGTACGTCGAGACTGGGGTGCCGTCGACAGTGATGTCGATGGTCCCGGGCACCGAGACGAGCCGGTCCTGTGGCGACGTCGCGTCGGCAGCGCCAAGGGCGTACTCTAGCCGCGATGGACCGCTGAAGATCGCCTCTGTCGTGACCTCAGTCTCTGGCTTCTCGATGACGGCGTCGATAGGCTCTGGCGATACCGAGCCGTACTGGAAGCGAGCGATGTTGCTGATCGAGACTTCGGCCGACTGCAGCTTCGTGATCGTCGTGCCGTCGATGTCGACGGTGATCGCGTGCGACGGCGCCGACGTCCCGCCCGTGACCGCCGTCACGTTCGACGGCGTGATGCTCGTGTCGACGTTTTCGGTCGCGTACAGGAACGAGATGGAGAACGTCGTCATCCCGCCCTGCTCGTAGCTGACGGGTGTGAAGTCCACTGGGATGCAGCCGACCAGTTCGCGCTCGGCAACGCCGTCAAGGTAGTCGACGCCGGCGTAGATCTTCCCCGAGTTGGGCCGGCCGTTAGTGAACTGCGTGCCATCGTCGTTGAACACGAGGTCCTCGACGTCGCCGAACGTGTCCGAGGAGATGGCTGCCTCAACCTCGACCGCACCCTCGAAGTTCTGCTTGACCGATTCGACGCTTTCGACGGCGCCGGCCTCGTCGAGGCGTTGGAGTTGGTTGTCCAGCGAGAGGTCGGTCAGTGTATCGTTGCGACCGAACTGCCAGTACTGCGGGTCGCTGTTGGCGTCGGTCTCCAGCGAGCCCTTGAACGACTGCTCTTTCCCGAACGCCAGGCTCCCGGAGCCAGCGCTAGTCATGCTGTACCACCGCTAATCGTGTCTCTCATGATCATGAATGAGTCCTCGAAAACTGCCGCGTGGATCCTCGGCGCCGGCCGCGGCCACCGGCGCGTCATCAGAACTTTGTTACAGTCCCCAAGCTCTGAAACAGAAGCTATTGAGCATTCATTACTGCTTATAACCTAACGCTCGAAGTTGGTCCTTTAATTATGCCTCAGATCGGCCTTATTTTTTGACGGTGCATCTGGCCTAACAATCTTGTTTAAAAAATCTATACCATTTTCGTTATAAGCTTCTCCACGGTGGTAGACGGCCCTTCGTACTTCTCTTGCTACCGTAACAGGGAACCACACGCACGCAATCATACAGAGCGTAGGCATGATATCGTGAATCCTGAGAGTCCGTTCTCAGATTTGCCATCTGCAACACTGAATGTGCTTGGCAGGTATTACGATTTCAGCGCAGTCCATCTTTATAAACGAACTCACTCAACGAAAGTTTTATTTTGCCTATACTTTAACAGGCATACCTGATGGGATCTCGCAAAAAGCGAATTTTCGGCTATTTTGTCATATTCTTTGCATCCGCCTGTATTATGTTTATCTTCGGAATTTTGAATAGAGAGTATGGCGTTGAAATCGGATTTGGGCTCTGTATAGCGATTATATTCATTGGTAGCTACATTGATCTGTTCACAGATATCTCGGTCCCCACCCTTGGACGCCAATGAACCGAAAAGAACGGCTTATCTACACAATTGGCCTTCTTGGACTGGCAGGTGCGACTGTCTCTGGGGCTTCAACACCTGCAACCTCGTATGAACTGTCAATCCTACGTGCCACGCCCCCGCTGTTTTGGGTTGGTGTTGGGCTAACTATCGCGATCGCCATTGTTGGTGTCTTCTATCTTGATCGGCCACATGCCAAGATTCTCGCGGCTGGGTTGGGTGTCACAGCGACTGTACTCATCGCCCTCCTACCGGCACTCCGTGGCTACTACTTCTACGGCCTCGCAGACTCTCTCCAACATCTCGGATGGACAAAGGATATTCGAATTACAAGTGAAGTTGTTGAGGAGAACCCCTACCCTGGTATCCACATCATGTCGGAGTTGCTTGCTCGCGTGATGGCGATGCCTGTGCGGCGGACATTATTATTGATTGTCCCACTATATTTTGCTCTCTACGCATTGGCTGCGTCGTTACTCGCCCGTCTACTGCTTGGCCAGCGGGGAAGAGCGGGGTACCAAGCAATTGCCGTCGGGCTACTGATATCGATCCTGACGCCACCAATAATCGCACCAAGACTTCCGAACTTTCAGCCAATAGCTACCGACGCTGGACTGTTCATTCTACCACTTGCGGTATATTTAGGGATTCGAGTAGCATCGTCGCCATATCGTCAACAGTCATTCTATCTTGCGTTGCTCTGCATCCTCACGTCCCTAACGTTGTATCACCCACAACAGGGACTAGTTGCGATTGTGCTGCTATGTGTATTCGGCCTATCCGGCCTGTTTATTCCATGGCGAGAAAATGACTTGGCCAGCGGGACGGTCCTTAGTGCAGGGTTGGCGGCCTCGATTTTCTTGGCTTGGTGGCTTTCAACGCGACAGTTGCTCGGTGGCGCAGTTGCCGCACTCATTACTAGACTGCAAGCATCGGATACCGGAGCCTCGGCAGCGACCCCCGGATCGGCGTTTGAGCAGATCGGTGGCTCCGTGTTGACACTCTTTGTCAGGTCACTTTCAATTCATCTTGCTATCGCCATCGTCACGGTCGTTTCTGGCTGTCTTGCTCTTTACCGTGTCTGGGCCTACTATAGAGATCGGGAAGGTGAGCCACCAGTTGTGTCAGGACAACTAGTGCGGTATATCCTTGGGTTCCTGCCAGTTTTGGGGCTTGTTATCCTTTATCTTCCAACTGGAGACATCCCTCAGGCAGTTCGCTACGTTGGGATCCTGGTCGCACTGGGGGCCCCTGTCACTGCCGCACAACTCGTCACAATCAGCAATAGTCAGTACCGACGAGTCACCCTCATGGTTGTGCTGGTACTCGGGGCATCCCTTGCAGTCCCTGCTATGTTTCGGTCGCCGTATCTGTATTCACCAACCCCGCACATTACCGAAACACAACTTGACACGTATGCGTGGACCTTCGATAACAGTCAGACAGCAACGCCAGTCATGTCGGTCAATACTGATGTAGAGCGGCAATTGCTTGCCCTCGAAGGATTTCGCGAGGGGAATAGACGGTGGTGGATCGGTGAGCATAACCCAGACATCGAGACGTCCCGCGGGACAGGATTCGTGCCAGCACACTTCGCAAACAGGTCACTTACAACTCTGGGTCGTGCATCAACGTGGCACTTAGTCTCGACAGATTATGCACGACAGCGTAATGTCAACCTCTATGATGGACTGCGGTTTAACGAGGGTGATTACGCGTATCTTGAATCCAACCGCCAAATCCATCGCGTCTACGCAAACGGCGGCGCTGAAGTCTACCAGATACAGCGAAACCAGACGGCGTAATCACAGGTCACCAATTCGCGCTTTTTATCGAGGACTAACCGTAGCATCAGCTCACTGTGACCGGTCAGACCGCCCCGTCAGGATTATAATAGTCCCAACCAGACCCTCTCCAGACAGCAAGTGCGCCGCCCGATGCCGCACTTGTCCCGTCAGCGATAGCCATATCTCCACGGAATTGGCCAGTTGTTGAGGATAAATCAACCCCGTCGAACCAACCGATAATCCCGTTACGTCGATGCCGAGTGCCCTGTAGGACCACATCTCCAGTATTACCCGACTCAATCAATCCACGCACATCAACATCCGTGCAAGCACTGTCTGCAGTGATAGGGTCGTCCAAGTTATGGATGCTGTTGAACACGATCTTGGTCCCCTCGTTGTTCTGCAGACGGACACCATTGCGTCCACCGTCAATATGGTTGAACGCAACTTGATGGCTGACCGACCCACCCGAAGATGTGAGACGGACACCATCATTTGTGCCCCCGCCCATCGTATTGCCGATGACCATGAGCCCACTCGTCTCCACGTCGCAGAATATACCGTGAGCACCGTAATTGCGGAGTGTGTTTCCCCAAATGGGATTTGGACCACCCTCCGCTAATTTAACACGGATGGCTGATGCGGCACACCCATCAACAGTGTTACCATATACAGGCGCTCCAATGTTGTCAACGACAATGGCAGCTGACGCCCCGCCCTGGACCGTGTTGCCATACACAGGCGTGTGGTTTGAGTAGTGGACCTGAATCGCCGCACTCCGTGCGTTCTCGACGTAGTTGTTATGGACCGCGCCATTCGACGCATCCGCCGCCGTCTCGATCGCCTGATGACCACAGTCGATGCACTGATTGTGGTGGATTGCCCACCCAGTCATCTGGTTTTTGATTGAGATGTTGTCCGGTGGCTTGTTAGAGAGGTTGTCGATGTTCTCTGTCAGCTCGGTGCGGTTGTGATGGATGTCGATACGAGGACATCGGCTGGCGCGGATGTTGGAGTACAGTGTGTTGTAAGCGTAGTTGCGATGGATTTCTGCGTCACGGACGTTCTGCATGAAGATGCCACACTGGTTCAGAGCGTCGCCGCCGTCGGATACATTGTCCTTGTCACCGTTAACGTAGAAGCCCTGGATAATGACCCTATCTAAGTACGTGTCCGCATCGGCGTCACCAGTCGCTTCAATGAGGTTGATTTGCTTGTCCTGCTCGGGAAGCAACTCCGATCCCCATCCAGGGCCACGAAGTTCGACGTGAGACGAGTTTACTTTGATTGGGGCGCTGAGACGAGGATAGTCACCTGGCTCCCACTTGATAATAGATCGGGGGCCGGCATCAGCGATGATGGTATTCATTTCGCCCACTGTTGCTCCCGCTGGAATCCAGTGTTCTGTTTTGTTTACACTTTCTGTACTGAGCGCTGGCCCTTCGAGCGTTCCGTCCTTCTTTTCTCGCCACTGATTGAGGAATCGAAATAGTCCCATTGTTAGTGTGCCTGCTGAATTGTGATGTCCGCCGTCTCACCAGCCGCTGCCACGTCGGTCACCCGGATGCGAACGTAAGCGTCGCCGGCGATGAACGTATCCCGGATGTCTTGGGGATCGTCGACGTCGGCCTGGTCGTAGGTCTCTTCGCCGTCGAACCAGTCGCCGGCGTCGCCGGTCGGACTGACGTCGAGGGCGTACGATGCATCAGCTGTCGCGTCGATGTTGAGCGAGACGAGCGCGTCGCCGGGCGTCTCCGCTGTCAGCACCACGCCAGTCGTGCTGATATCGGCGTCGCTCTCTCGGGTCGTTGACTGTTTTTGAACCATCTGCTACTCCTAATTCGTGGACGTGTCGCCGTCGAACCAGACGACGCTGTCCTCGTCTTCGAGGTGATAGAAGCCGGGCTCGCCGTCAACCAGATCGCTTGCCGACGCGACCGTCGTCACGCCGACTTGGCCGTCGGCCAGCAACTGATCGATCTGCTCGAAGGCTTGCCCATACAGCGTCGCCCAGTCCGGCGTTGCGTCGTACCCTGTGACCGGGTACTCGATGTCGTGGGTATCTGTCGTATCAGTCGTGTCGTTTGCCATACTAAGTGCTCCTCAAATATCCGGCAGCCGCTCGAAGCCGTCGAAAATGACGTCGACATCCCAGCGATAGTAGTCCGACCAAGTCTGGCTCTGGGGCGCTGCGTTCGCTAGCTCCAGGTGCGTGTAGTCGATGCTGGGCGTGCCGGTGTCGGGGTAGCTTCGTACACGCAGGATCGCCCGCCGGATCACCCGCACGAGCGAGGACCACGGTGCCCCGTCGTCGCCGCTTTCGTCGACGTAGCCGAACTCATCTGCGTCCAGCCCTTCGATGCGGATGCCGGCGACTCGCTCGATATCGTGGTCGTACTCAGTCCCGATCGGCGATGTGGATTCGTCGACGCTGGCGACCGACACGATGTTGCCCCGCGTCAGCTCGCCTTTGCGCTGCTCGATATCGTCTTCATCCTCGACGTCTTGCCGGTCGATCAACGCCAACGGCGGCGGGTCCTCGCCAGCTGGTCGCAGGCCGGCCGGCAGGCTGCCGGCGCCGTACTCCTCGCGGATGCGTTCGATGAGAAAGTCGACTTCTTCAGTCATGCTTGACCGACCTCCCGTCGCAGCCAGTTGAGACTATCGCGAACGGCGCGAGACTCTGGGATGCCGCCTGTTTCGCTACCCCATTCGACTGAGTCCGTCTGGATCCACTGGTCGATTTGCTCCCAGTAGAAGTGGAGCAGTGGGTCGCCCTCGATGGTGTGCGGGCTGACGCCAAACTCGTAGAACATCGGGAGGTCGCCTGCCCACGACCACTCGACGTGAATGGACGTCCGGTCGCGCTGGTAGTCGACGCCAGAGAAAGTTTCACTGAAAAAATTGAGGTCGTAGCTGTTCGATGCAGCGTACCCATCGATAGCCTCGTGGACACGCTGCACGCTCTGGAACACGAGGTTGCCACGGGCCCCGACCATCGTCTGTTCGACACCGTCGAGTAGGGCCTGCCGGGCCGCATCGGAAGGGGCACTCGGGACCGCGATGTCGAGTGTCGCGCCGAGCGGGTCGGTCTGGAGCTCCAACTCGAACTCGATGGTGACGCCAACGTCAGCCACGTCACTGATATTCCTCCAGCAGGTCGTCGGCCTTGCTTCGCATCTGTTCAGCCTTCGTCTCGACGTTGTAGACCGTCGCGTTGTCTGGGATCTGGATAGTCGCCTCCTCAGCGAACTCAGCGCCGGCCTTCAGCGCGACGGCCCGGCGGATCGCTCGCGGGATGCCTTCGTGGCCGTGATCGAACGTGACGTAGACAGCGTTCGACAGCGACGCGATATCGTCGTCCATCGCGTGCACGTTGAGATACAGGTCAGAGACGCCGCCACTGTTGATTCGGACCCAGTAGTCCTCGCCGCGATGCTCGAGGCCGACACCGCCGGTGTAGCCGTCGTCCGCGACCCAGTCGGTGTAGCTGCCGTCGCCGCCGATGACCAGCAGCTTCGAGAGGGACTTGACGTAGTCTCGTGCGAGCTGGATGTGCGTGTACGCTGGCCGTGACTCGTCGACGGGTGGCTCCAGTGCTTCGGCCTCGCCGGTGGCGATGCGGATCTCGCGCTTCGGTTCGTATCGATCCTTGCGCCACCGGTCGCTGCGTGGGTCGGACTCCAGTAGCGCGTCGCTGTTCTTGCGGTACTGGTGCCGATCGCGCTCGGCAGCCCCATGCACCATCGCCCCGTTGGTCGTGACGTCATGTTCGTCATCGCGCGACTTCGGCGCCGTCGGGATGTCGATCGCCGAGGCTTCGTCGATGCCGGTGGGCTCGAAAAAGTGCTGGGAGAGAGCGCGTTCGAGTGGCTCCGTTTCGGCGGCGATCGCGTCGACGGCGATCTGTGTGTCCTGTTCGAGGTCGCCCGGCAGTGACGCCTCTCGCAAGGCACGGCGGACGTCCTCTAGCGTGCAATAGCCAACGGGAGCCATGTGAGTTAGTCCTCCTTGACGGCGTTGATGCGGCTCTGGATGGCGTCGATAGCGCTGTCGCGGTCCTTGCCGGCGTCTTCAGCGTCGTAGACTGCTGCCAGCACGTCGATGTCGTCGATGTCGCTCAGTTTATCGCGAAGGTCTTTGACCGAGTGCTCGCTCGGGTCTGGGATCGGCCCCCCAGCATCGGGTGGTCCGTCCTCCTGTCCGACAGCGTCGTCGTCTGTCTCGTCTTCCGTGGCGCCGGCATCGTCGACGACTGCGAAGTCGCCACGTTCGTCACAGAGATACGCTGCCAGCTCGTCGCTGACTTCGGCGCGGTCGCCGACGGACAGCTGCCGGCCGATCGCCCGGAGGACGACCCGGCCGCCGTGGGTTTTCTCAACGACCGGCATCGTCAGGCACCCCCGGTCGCGATGACGACCCAACCGCTGGCTGTCCCGTCGACGTTCTTGACGGTGGCCGTGGCCCCGGCACTGGTCATGTTTGCGGGCCCGGTCCCGACGAAGTCTGCGTCATCGAAGGCCACAGTCGGCGTGTTGGCGCCGCCGTCGTGAACAACAGTGACCTCTCGTCCGGCTTCTTCAGCGTTGGTGAGGTCGACCGTGTTGGTCCCGTCCGCAGTGACGACGTGGACGTCAGCATCCTCACCGACGACCGTATCTGCCGCGTTGGCCGGGGCGTCAGTGCCAACGTTGTCTGGGGCGCCGTCGTTGAGTGACAGTCCGCTCTCGTAGCGGTCACGGATAGCCGCGTTCGTTGTGGGTGCAGGCATCAGTAGACCCCCATCACGCCATCGGGTCCGCGAGGCCAGTCACGAGCGTCCCGGCCTGCATCTCCTTGATCTGGTAGTCCATCTGCCCCTCCATCCAGTTGCGGGAGTGGAGCTTGTTTTCGTGGACTTTGTCGGTGTCCTGAGTCTGGTCGACCTCCATCTCGGAGAACAGGCCGAACGCCAGGTTGTCCGGGTCGGTGAACATGGCGTAGCTCTTGGGCCAGCCGTTGATGCCGACGATGTCGTAGTCGAACGGCGTGAGGTCGGAGTCGCCGAAGATCACCGCGCTCCCGAGCGGGTCTTCGCGCGACGTGAGATCCATCGCGTACTGCTGGACCTGATCGGGGTTGCACAGGAAGACCGTACTCCCAGAGTCGCGGTAGCGACTGTCCAGCGTCTGGATGGTGTCGTTGAAGACGCCGGTGTCGATAGGCTGCGGGTTGCCGTTGCTGTCGGTGTTGTCGACAATCGGCATCGTATCGAGCTCGGCGTCGGTCGTGTCCTCGAGCCCGAGTCGCGTGCTGTTGTTGCTGTCGTCGACGCTCTGGGTGTCGCCCTCAGCACGGGCGATCCAGCCGGTGAACCGGCTGTCGAGATGGGAGACGTCGCTCGGGACGTAGTCGTTGAGCGCGCCACTGGATGCAGCCGCGCGCATCCCGATCAGGGCGGCGTCGTTGCCCCACCGCTGGATGAACTGGTCGACGACGTAGTTGCCGAACTCCTCTTCGTCCCAGTGGGTGTTCTTGATCGCGTCGCGCTTGGGCTCGACGAGAATGTAGTAGCTGCGGTCGTTCGCGTCGAACTTGACCCGTCCCGTCTCGGCGGTCGAGGAGGACGTCCGCGAGCCGCCGTCGTCACGGGTATCGCCGGACAGAACCGGCACACCGAACTGCGGGACGAACTGGTCGAGCCGGTCGAGTGTCATCGTGTCGACCAGTCCGAGGATCTCGACCTCTTTCTGCATTCGCTCGAGGAACTGCTCGGTGACACGGGGCTCCAGCTGGAAGCCATCCATGTCCGCGATGTCGATGGTCTTGTCGTGGCTGAGCGTTCGCTGATTCTGCTGCCGGACTGCGTCGAGGTTGGTACTCATGTAGAAATCACTCCGTTAGGACAGGGCCTTGCCCAAGTCGTCTAGGTCGTCGCCGTCGCCTCCCTCACCGTCGCCGGCGAGCTGCTGGCTGCCGACACCGCTCTGGCGCTTGATCGCGTCCAGTCGGGCCTCCAGTTCGGCCACCCGTTCAGCCGTGTCTGCGGGCTGGGAACCGGCGTCGCCGTCGCCGACGAGCTCTTCGGCGCGGCTCTTCGGGACTTCGTGTGTTTCGCCGTCGACCTCGACCGAGACGGTCCGCTCCTTGCCGGTGAGCGCTGCGGTCAGCTCTTCGACCGTCTCGGAGAGTTCGTTGATCTGTTCGGCGTTCTTCTCTGCCAGCGTCTTGTCGTTGGTGTCAGTGTCGTCGTCAGAAGACATGGATGCAGCGGCCTCTGTGCCGCTATCGTCCGGCGTGTCGCCGCCGGGGGCGTCCTGCCCGTTGTTGACCTCAAACGGGGGGCTATCCTCGTCGTCCTCACCAGTCGCGGTGCCCCACTCGCGAGCGTCGTGTTCGGAGAGATCGAAGTCGACGTCGTCGCGATCTGTGAAGCGAGTCATGTCGTGGTCGACGCCGGCGTCCTCGAGCATATCGAGGTTGGCGTCGACGGCAGCCATCGCTGACTCGCGGTTGGACTGGGACAGTGTCTCGCCAGCCTTGCTCGCGTGAGACGGTGTCTCCGTGCTGGAGTTGTCGTCGCCGTCGCCACCAGTCAACGTGCGGACGAACGACTTTGCCGCCTGTTGGAGGCGGGACTGCTTCCCGGGATCGCCTGCACCCTCTTCTTCAAGGGCACGGGACAGGTTGTCCCACATCCGCTCGGCGTCGTCCTCGGAGTGACCGCGCTCGATTGCTTCCTCGATGAAAGCGTCGCGGTCGCCGAGGTGATCCCCCAGCCGCTTTGTCTCGAGGATCTCGGCGTCGGGGACGGCCGGGATATCCACTGCCGACACCTCGCGAATGACGCCGTCGGTGAGCTCCCAGACCATCGCATCGTCGGGCAGTTGGTCCGGCACAGCGACGTCTTCGACAGCGTCATCCTCGCCAGCGATGTACGGACCGTCCCATTCAACGGCTTTTGCGCCGATAGAGTAGCCGCCGTAGACGCCGTCCTTGACGAGTTCCCAGGTGCCAGCGTCGGCGACCTCCCACTCTTGCACCCACGCGCCCGCCTCGACGGTCTGCCCGCCTATCTCTTCGGCCTCGTCGAGGACTTCATTGCGCTCCAGCGACATCCAGTCCGACGGCCAGGCTGCGTGCATGATGCCGCCGTCGGCGCTGCCGGAGTCATAGAGGGCAGCGAACTCGTCAGCGAAAGCCTCGATCGTCTCCTCGCGAACGAAGTCTTGCTGCAGGTCGGCCTTGTCTGGCACCATCACGATGCCAGCCGCTCGCTGCTCCTCTTCGTCTTTGTCAACGAACGCTACTTCCTTGCGGAAGGCATCCCCGCCAGCCTTGTTTACGGGCGGCATGGGTCAGCCCTCATCATCGTCGTCTTCGGCGGCGTCAGCGTCGGCGTCCTCCAGGTCTTTGGCTCGACCGGTCGAGAGGACGCCGCGCTTCTCGCCGCGCTCTGTGTTCTTGTTACTCATGTGGTCGCAGAATCCTATCACCCGGTCGAACCTCGCACGGGACGTCGGGAAGCGCCCGCGGTCATCGGTCAGTTGCGTTAGATACTGGGAACGTCGTCTGGCTCCTCACCGGGCGCCGGCGACGGCCCCTCTGGCAGTCTGGAATGGAAATTCGTGATCTCGACGTACGGGTAGTCCAGCCGGATCGAGTCGTAGTGGTACGACCCGTGGCTCGATGCCGATGTCAGGCCCGACCACTCTGTCGGCGGGATGTTCACGTAAGCATACAGTGACGACTGGCCTTCGTCACGTTTGAACGAGAGATACAGCTCCTGTTCGTCGAAGTCGTACAGGCCCTCGTCGAGATTGCTACTGCTGAACTGCGTCTGCTCGATCTCCTTGGTGGCGAGGTTGGCCTCAACGTCGGCCCAGTCGCGCTCGCCGATCTTGTTGTCCTCGGGCGGCAGTTGGTCCTCGACAGACCGCGGACCAGTTGGCTGCCGGCCGCCTGGCGTCTGACTCCGAACCTCCGAGACGAGCGTGGCGTCGCCGTCGATCGGGACGTCATCGGGTAGCGGATCCTCGCCGATCATCTCCAGCGCGCGGTTGACTGGGATGGCGCCGTTGACAGCCTGAATCTTCCGGCGGGCGATCTCGGCGTCTTGTTTGGGTTGGTCGGCGCCGCGGAGCTCGTACTCGAGTGTCCAGTCGGTGACGCCGAGCGCTCGCTGGTGGATCGTCTGGTAGAGTCGCTGGGCGAACTTGTGTTGCTCCGGCTGGATCACCTCGAGGGCAAAGTCCCGGTCCTGCTGCTCGGAGTTCGACCGGTTCGAGGTTCCGGTGTTGCCGATCTTGATTGGCGGCACCTCCAGCACTTTCGCGATCTCCGCTTCGTTCTTTTCGCGGAACGCTTCGAACGACATCTCCTCGCTGATGCCCTGGCCGAGTGGCTGCAGTTCGATCTCGATATCGTCGTCGTCCAGCTGGTTGGCAAACTTGTCGACTTCGAGGATGACCGTCCGGTGAGACTCTTCACGAAGGCCGTTGAGCATCTGCCGGAGGTCGCGCTTGGACTCCTCGGTCAGCTCGCCGCCAGTGACCTTGATCGCGAAGCGGGGGATCGTGTCGTTGTCGAAGAAGTCAGCGTTGTAGTCCTTCGCCGCCTCGTCAGCGCTGATGGTGCGCGTCGCCGAGATCCAGTCCGGGACGCCGTAGTCATCAGCCAACGGCGATGGGTTCGTGATGAAGATGAGTTCGTTCGCCGGCGCGTTCTCGAGCGCCTCGGCGCTGCCCTCGACGACGTCGCCCGTCTCGCGATCAACGAAGATCGGTTCGTCCTCACTGTCGTCTGCCTGATAGCGGACCGTGGGCGGCTCGCCGTCGCCGCCGGGCGAGATGTTGATGTCCAGCCCGCGGTAGCGGTCGCCCGCCTCACCGAAGTATCGCCGGCGGCCGTCCCGTATCTGGACGTACCCTCGAGAGGCGATCTCACCACGGTCGTTGTCGATGAACCGCCCCTCTTCGGGATGGCGGGGTTGGTCGAAGCGACTCTGTGGCTTGCGAACGCGAACAGTGCGGGCGGGGACATGGGCCAGCCCGACCGGCCGGCCTTCCATGTCGGTGAGGATCTCCAAGCAGCACCAGCCGATCAGGTGGTACTCTTGGCGGGCGAGTTCCTTCACTTCCTCGGGCGTCGCCGGCTCGGCCGTCTGGCGCGCCTTCGTCTGCCACGTCGAGTCAGGCCCACGCCAGAACCAGCTGACCACGTCGCGCTCGACGTCGTCGGCCTCGTCGGCAGTCCGGCCGGCCCACGGCGTGATCTCGAAGCCATACCCGACCTCGTAGCGAGACTTCTTGCGGATGCCCGTGGCCAGCGTCTCGTTGAGCTCAAGGAACGCGGCGAGCCGATGCGGGTTGTACGGCGGCTTGATGCCTGTCGTCAGCGACTGGATCCGGTGGTCCGAAAGCTGTGTTGACGAGTCGGCCTTCGACAGTGCGCCGTCGCCGCCGATACCCTCCACACCTACCGCGATCTTGTTGTCGTCGATTGCGTCACTCATATGTGCGTGATTCCTGAGTTGTCGTCGCCGGCGTTGTCTCCATGCCGCTGGTGGGCTGCCGTAAGCTTATCCAGCGCTGATGCCGCTAGCGCGAAGCTGTCGACACTGTCGTCGTAGCCGTCATCGGGCGCATGATACCGCGTGTACCCTGCATCGGAGACGTCCTCTTGGAGCTGTCGGAGCTCAAGGTGAAGCTGATCCAGTGCA
This sequence comes from Haloarcula sp. CBA1122, assembly GCF_009741785.1. Taxonomy (NCBI): domain Archaea; kingdom Methanobacteriati; phylum Methanobacteriota; class Halobacteria; order Halobacteriales; family Haloarculaceae; genus Haloarcula; species Haloarcula sp. CBA1122. The sequence goes on along the minus strand of NZ_WPCB01000045.1, from coordinate 5,433 downwards.
TCGATGTCGGGCACTGTCAGGTCGCCCGTCTCGACCAGCGTCGCCAGTGTCTCGATGAGTTGCTTCTTTGTCTTCGGTGAGAACGAGACTGGCTCCAGTTGAACGCCTGCGCCTGCGAGATCTGAGACGATCTTGTTGTCTCGGGAGGCGTCGGGGAGAACGATCCCGCCGTAGGTGTCGTAGACGCCACGGATGTGGCCCTCGATGCCGTCCCAGGACTCGTTGCGGCCGCGGTGGTAGTAGGCCAACTCACCGGCGGCGTCGACGGCGATCGTCACGCGATAGTCCCGCGACCGGGCAAAGTCGGCCCCGATCGCGACCGGTCGGGTGGCGGCGTCGGGTGGCCGGCGCACCTCGCCGACGAACTCCCCGCTGGGGTCGTGCTCCTGGTCGACGACGACGTCGTACTCGCCTGTGTACAGCTTGTCGTCAAGGTCGCGGAACACTTGTCCGCCGTCGTCCGGGAGCTCGGCCAGATACTCCCGCTCGAAGAGGTGGGGCGGGACCGACCCACGCTTGTCCTCAGGATCCTCTGCGAGGAACGGGTTGTCGGCCGACGTTGCGTGCCAAGAGGCGTACTCGGGGTAGTCGCTCGACTGGCCGTAGTCGTAGAATCGGTGGAACCACGACCGCGGCCGGTAGGGCTTCGAGATGAACAACGCACAGCCCTTGGTGTCCAACAGCATCGGCTCAAGGTCTCCGAACCAGATCCCCTGACGCATCTGGTCGGCCTCGTCGAGGACGATCCGGTCGACACCCTCGCCCTGCAGACTCTCCGGGCGGTCGAAGGTGGGGAACTCGACCGTCGCGCCGTTAGCGAAGTCGATCGCGAACGGTTCAGTGCGCTTCTTGCTCTCGATCCAGTGATCCGGGACGGCGCTCTTGACCTTCTCGAAGCCGTGTTTGTTCGCCTGGTTGTACGTCGGTCCGACCCACCAGACAAGGACGTCTCGAGGATCGTCCGGGCCCCACTGAGAGGCCCACGGCCGGCGGACGTACTCGACAACGTCGATCGCGCCGGTGACGTTCTTTCCAGCCCGGCGCCCCCACCGACAGACTCGGAAGCGAGCGTCCGACTGCAGGACCTCGCGCTGTTTGTCATGGACGCTGTACTGTGGCGCCGGCCGGAGTGTCGCTCCCTGATCGGCAGGTGGGTTACTCGTCGCCATCGTCCTCCGGAGAGTATGTGACGAAGTCAGCAGTGACGTCGTGCGATGCATCCACGTCGGCGTCCACATCGACCTCGCGTTTCTCCGTCTTCACGTACCCATAGGATCGCTCAAGTACGAACTCCGCGTCGACGTCTTGGATCAATTCACGCTCGGCCTCGCTTCGCGCGCGTTCAAGCGCTTCCGAGAAATCCCCGTACTCGTCACGCCAGTCGTGGAGAGTCGACACGCCGATCCCGGCAACGCGGGCGATCCCCTCATAAGTCAGACCCTCGCGAGCGGCGGCAAGGATATCGTCTTCGTGTTCCTCAAGCAGCGAGGGGCGGCCGTGGCCGTCAACGTGGCCTCCGTGGGTATCGATCCAACAGGAGTCTCCGTCCGTAGCTGGATTTTGACAGGGGCCGTCGCCCCCCGTCCCCTCGTAGCCACAGATGTCGTCGGTCATAGTGATGTTACTCCTTCTGGCTAGTGCCGCCAGCGCTGTCGTCGGTCGCTGCGTTGAATCGCCGGATCTCGCGTGGCTCTAGACCGAGCCGTTTCGCGAGCGTGGCGACGGCGATGCGCCCGAGTTCCGAGCTCGGGATCGCTCCAAGAGCGACGCCGAGTAAGAGCAGTTGAATGTCGTTCATGAGTCATCCTCAAGTCGGAGGTCGTCCGGCGACGAGCCATTCAGTCGGTCCGCGACCTCGTCCTCGTCGATGTCGTCGTTCTCCTGAGCGAGGGCAATCACAGCGACGATGACCTCATCGACCTTGTCGGCGACGCGCTCGAGCCGGCCGTGGTGAATCTCGTAAAAGAGATACAGGATCACCAGAACTGCCGTTGAGGCGTTCTCGACGAGGAATGAGAGTGAGACCATCACGCGCCTCCTGTGCAACTGGAACTCATCGTAGGCCCGGACGGGGAGTCGAACCCCGCGCTCATGGGAGCGCACCAGTACCGGGCAGGGCGGCCGGCGTATGCCGGATGAGCTTGAACTGGAGAAGTGCCGGCCGGTTGACGGGCGATACATCCCCTCGTCTACTGCCGCGTGGCAGTCACCGCGTCATCGGGGATACCGGCGTCGGCCTCTGGGACACGGATGATCGTCCCACCGAGGTTGACGCGGAACACACGCTGGATGTCGTGAACGTCGGCCTCGACGAGCTCGTCAACGACGGGCCCAGAACGAATGTCGCCTTGCAGCGTCTCGACGGCGACGCGATCCGGCGTCGACGGGCGGACGCTCATCGCTGGACTCCCAGCGCTGCGGCGACAGCGAAGATCCGCTTGTCGTCAGCGGTGTGTTCGTCGAGACTCTTGAGGTGCTCGACGGCGACGTAGATGCGACGCGTGTCGACGTGGTAGCCTGCCTCCTGCAGGCGGGCGGCGAGGGCTGGGACGCGGTCGATGGCCTGGCTGATCGACAGCGTCTCCGATTGCGAGAGGCCCCGGACCGAGCCACACTCGGCGCAGGTGGTCTTGCTCTCGGGCATGGGGGCACAGTTGGCGATCGACGCCGGCGGCTCGATGAGGTCCTCACCGAGAACGGCCGAGTCGGTCCGCCAAGACATGGCATCCTCGTTGCCCCAGTAGTCGCGCTCGGCGATGTCTGACCGCTTGAGTCGAGCGAAACACTCGCTGCAGACGGCGTGGTCGTGCCAGATTATCGTCTCGAACCATCGCAGCGCATGGGCTCCAGACCGGGTCGGGTTGCGTGGAAGTGGCGCTGCCGTCGCTGTTGCTGTGTCAGTTGATTGGGACATGGATTAGAAGAGTCGCAGGACTAGTGGCTCGTCGCCGAGGGTCACTGCGGTAACTCGCCCCGACGCCGGTGTGAAATACGCTATCTTTGATACGATTCTCCAGCGATATAAACGCAACTCTGTTGTCGTGAAACGGCCAGTGATGTCCTCCCGTGGAGCTGTACGCGACATCGCATCGAGGGTATCCCCGTCTGCGTCGTTCTGCCGACCCCACGGTTCGAGGTCGCTGGTCATACAGACAGAGTGTACGGAGGGGTTGCATCAGGATGCCCTGCTGGCAGGTATCCTCGACGTGCAGGGTAGCCTGGTTGATCGACATCGACGCCCCAGACCTTGACGAGGTGTCCATCAGCAGTGAGTGTCAGCAGTCGGTCCCGCAGCGAGCCCGGTTGGAGCTCGCAGTGCATCGCGACGTGTTTGGGACGGACTCCGCCGCCGAAGGCGAGACAGTCGTCATTGTCGAGCGCCATCTGGACAGCCTCAAGGACCTTCTCGTCGGACACACTCCAGACGTGCGTCATGTATCCCCCCCGGAACTCGCGAATGGTTTCGTGGGCGGCTACCTCTGGATACTCAGCTACGAATCGGTCGACGCTATCTTCGGTGAGCAGTGCGAATCGCAGCTGACCATCTTCGTCCTCGTACGCGATCGCGTCGTCGTTGTCGAGGGTAGCTTGGAGTGACGCTTTGACGCCGGCCCGATCGTACGACCCGTGCGCCACGAGTGAGAGGTAGATCTTCTCGGGAGTGACGCCCGGCCGCTGCATCGGACTGGTCTGGTGGTAGATTGTCGAGAGGACGCGATTGTATCGACGTTCAGCGTCAACCTCGTTGGAATCGTCGGAATGGATGTGCATCGGATGGTGGTCTGATTTGCGTCACAATCTGACGACGAACGATATCGCCCGTCGCACTGTGACCAAACTCGCTCTAGAGAGATGAGCGAGATTTGAGCGAGTTTACTCACGAGTAGCGATACAATGCTTACAGCGACTAGCGCAACTAAACTTACAGCGACTGCAATGGTGGTGGAATCCAGTTGGTGGTTGGGGGCATCTTCAGGTGGCCTCCTCGGTATCTTTCGTCGTCAGATTGTGACGAATCTCTGCACCCGTCGCATCGGACAGGTTCATCACGACCTTCGAAGCGTTCCCGCGTCCTTCCCCGACGGAGAATGTGATCGAGTCGACCGGCTGTAGGTCACTGCTCCCGTTGATAGAGGTGTAGGACCGCTCGTCGTCCTCTGCTTCGTAGCCATCCGCGGCCCGCTTCATCGCGCCGAGGACGGTGTCACGGTGCAGGCCGCCGCCGAGTCGGGAGTCGACGTCGTCCCGGTCCATCTCGGCCTTCCCCTCGGAGTGCTGCTTCGCCTTGTTGTACAGCGTCTGTCGGATCCGCTGGGCCCGGCTGTCGGGATCGTCGGGACTGCCACCGCCTTCAACTCTCACCATCTGGATCTGGTCGCCCTGCTCTTGCAGTTGCTCCTCGACGTCGGAGAGACGCTGGTGGTGGTTCAGAACCTCTTCTGGATCGATGCCGGCGTCTTGCACGGTCTCGGCGCCGACCAGTAGCTCGTTCTGGAGTGCCATCTGCTTGCGGACAGCCTTCACCAGTGCGTTGGAGTCACGCACCATCGACTCCAGTTCGTCGACGGTGTCGCGGAGGTCCCGGACCTCGGCTTCGAGCTCGCCACGGGACATCTGTGACACCGACTCGGTGTCTTCGTTCTGGTCGTCGCCAGCATCGGTGCCCTGAGACTCCGTGGCGGCAGCCTCGACGTTGTCGTTGTTCTCGTCGTAGACCTCTGGCTCCGGTGGGTTCTCGTCAGTTTGGGTCTCCTGCGTGGTCTCGAGTGGGGGTTCCGATGGGGCCTCCTGGACGGCCTCCCCACTGCACTCACCATCGTCGTCTGGGGTAGTCTCCTCGTAGGCCTCTTTGAAGTGGGCCATACGCAGTTGCGTGGCGTCATCATCGAGCGCGGCCATGACGGCGTCGCTACACAGGTCATCGAGGGTCTCGTCATCGAGTCTGCCGAACTCGCCAGCAAGGGTCTGGGCTGACACGTCGGGTGCCAGAGTCAGGCTGGACCGAGAGAGCTTGCTGGACCAGACGTCGAACGCCTTGTCGTCAACGTCGACGGCCTCAGACATGAGTGACCACCTCCGCCACGTCGAAGCGGCCACGGCAAGCCGGGCACTCGACACGGTTGTCATCGCGATACCTGTTGGACAGCTGCGTCCCGTCGACGGGACACTGCATCGTCGTCAGGTGGACGTCGTCGCTTTCACCGGTATCGTCCAGTTCCGGACGCTCGGTGATGGACTGGACGGTGCCATCAAGCGGGTCACCGGAGGTCGAGCGCCCGCTCATGACAGACACCCCACCGTTTCCGCTGGAGTATCTGGAGAACTATCTATTGCGTTATATAATTCATCGACGCGTTGACCGGTCAGCGAGGCGTCTCTATGCCGGTTCTGCCGATGGGTATGTAAAGTTTCAGAGTAGTGCCCGGGGAGGGC
>NZ_WPCB01000105.1:0-1521 GCF_009741785.1 Haloarcula sp. CBA1122 | reverse complement strand
GATGCTCTGGAAGCCGCTTCTATACGGAACCCACTAGTACAGTGTTGTGGTGAGAACCTACCAGAAGCTCGACAGTCGCCACAAGGCCACCCGGACCGAGGCCCCCCTGCGGGGTCGAGGACCGGAAGGGCCGCACGGGACGACCGGAGGGAGGACCTTCCCCTGCGGAGGCGGTCGCGGTGAGCGGTGGCGGCCCTTCACTTGACGACGGTAAGAACATCTCAAGAGAGTCTGTATCGTGCCAGACCGAGCAAAGCGAGTTAGGTGACCACCTAGATTTGACGAAAACTGGCGACAGTGACGACGGCTCTGGTCGGTACGATTGCCGGGAGATATACCGGAACATGGAGTTAGAGTCTGAGAGCGGCGAAATCGCGCCGTTCCGGTGCAATTCGTGGGATTGCTACTGCTGCGCCCATCGAATGCGCTGTAACCTCATCGAGGAGCTGGATAGACTCATCGAGGAGCGCCCCGAGCTGCGGAGACTTCTGACCATCACGCTCGACGAGGAGATCGCGCCGGACGGTCAGGATGAACAGCACCAGTACCTGACCGAGCGCTGGAATGCCCTGAGAACCGAGATAAAGGACCAGTACCCCGGAATGTCGTTCGTGTGGATTCGTGAAGAAGGTGAGAGCGATAACCCGCACCTGCACCTGCTGGTAGACCGCTATCTGCCTCAAGCCATGTTGTCGAAGACCGCCCAGCGCGTCGGCTTGGGCGAGGTCGTGGACATCCGGCGAGTGAATGCGAGGAATGCCGCGAAGTACGTCACGAAGTACCTGACGAAGGGCGCACTTCACGACCTGCCTGACGGCGCGAGAAGGTACGGCAGTAGTCAGGATATAGACCTGGCTGTCCGTGGCTCTCACGACGAACCTGAAGAGGACTGGGACCTGCTGATGGACGACCACGAGGTCTCGAAGGTATCCGGTGATGGTCCGCTCCGTCGGGCGGTGACATCGACCGACCTGTATCGCCAGCGCGTCGAGGACGGCGTGCCCGGTCTCGACCCACCTGACTGAGCGAGGAAGGCCGGAACCGGCGCACGCCGAGCAGAGCGAGCGGAGCGAGCGACAACTCGCGGAGCCGGCTGCGGCAGACCGTAGCGGCGGCAGGTCTCGGCTCCCACAGTCTAACTCCGCGCTGGACAGTACAGGCCCTGTACTGCGGAAGTAGGGTGGCGGCGTTTGACACCCTCCGACCATGCCAGCCACAGTGCCTTTCGGTCAGTACAGTCGTCGTTAGAGGCGGCCAGCGTCACGCTGTGCGCGTCGGTGGCTGCGAGAGGCCCCCTGCGGGTCCGAGCAGCCCCGCGTCGCCAGCGGGTCGCACAGGGCGACGTAAGGGCATTACAGTTAAGTCGGTCTCCGAGAGACGTATCTCAAAGCCAGTTAAACCGTGATAAGCCCCGACCCACCGGGGCTGGATGACCCGGCCGTACCAGCGGCCGAGAACCGACCTGATGTTAGGTCATCTAGTCCTGAGACGATTCAGAGGTATAAATCTAGATGCTCTGGA
>NZ_WPCB01000066.1:0-13870 GCF_009741785.1 Haloarcula sp. CBA1122 | reverse complement strand
AGCGGACGGGATTCCGTACTGGTCAGAGTGGAAGGGCGCGCTGTCCGCGAGAGCGACGAATGCGGCCCGGGACTGCGGGGGCTATGATGCGGCCGACCCGCCGGCCGTCAACGGCGAGTCGCTCCGGGCCGAGCGGACGCCGTGGCGGGCGGATCCCGACGGGCGTAGGCGTCGCCAGTCGGGACTGGATCGGTTCGGCTAAGAAAAGTCCTCAACGCTACCGGTCGTCGTCGCTTGACGGCGCGTTATCGGGAGGGACGCCACCGTCGCCGGCTGTCGGACGGCCGTGCTGTTCGTAGTTGTCTTCTGTCACTTCGGGGGCCTCAGTTGCGACCTGCGCCGCGTGTTTCGTTCTGGCCTGATAGTTTGCCGCGGCCGCGATACCAATACAGGCCACCAGTCCCACCACCAGCACCCAGTCGATACCACCCACGAGGCCCTGCTGGGCGGCGGTTGCGAGGACACCGCCGGCCAGCGACAGCCCACCGACCTCCGCGATGCCGCGCCTGTCCATATAGCGGCATTATCCGCCAGTACCTATAAGCTACGCCCTGTTTCACGGAGCCGAACGGCCATTAGAGCGTGAACCGCTCGCCGTCGAGACCGATGTCATCGGCGAAGGCCCTGTCCGCGGGGACGTAATGTGCGGTGTGGACGATGCGGTAGTCGTCGGCCTCGATGTCGGTGGCGAAGTCCCGCGCGCCGGGCAAGGTCATGTGTTTCGTGCCGAACGTCCGCGGGACGCCATCCTCGTCGTGGTGCGTCCCGCCTTTCGGGTGGTACTCGCAGGCTTCCGGATGGACGATACCCTCGACGAGCGCGAGGTCGGCCCCGGTCAGCACTGATTTCGAGCGGTCGGGCACGTCGTAGCAGGTGTCGCCGGAAATCGACAGCACCGCGCCGGTCTGTGGTTCCTCGATTCGCAGGCCGTAGCACAGCAGTGGCGGGTGCGTGACCGGGACGAGCGTCACCTCGAAGCCGGCGACGATGAACGGCTCGAACGGCGTCTGTGCGTGGACAGACATCGTATCGAGGTAGTCATAGCGGCTCCGGACGCCCTCTGCGACACTCTCACCCGTGACCGGGTCTGTCTCGTCGGCGGCGTGGACCGGCAGCTCGTCGAACAGGCGATAGGCGTTCCCGAGACCGTCGAGATGGTCGAAGTGGACGTGCGTGACGATAGCCGCGTCCGGCAGCGGGACCCCTTCGCGGAGGAACTGGTGGCGGAAATCGGGGCTCAGATCGATGAGTAGCGACTCCCCGGTTTCGTCGTTCGCCACGGCCACGGAGAACCGCGACCGCTCGACGCCGCCCGTTGGGTCGATGCCGCGCTCGCGGACGCGAGCCCGGAGTTCCTCGTCGGGGTCGCGCGCCCGTTCACAGGTGTCACAGTCGCACTGGACAGTCGGCGTCCCCGTCGTGTCGCCGGTCCCAAGCAGCGTGACCTCCATTACTGTCCCTTCAGGGAGCGACTCGCCTAAGCCCCTCGCTTTCGTTACTCGCCAGCGAGGTCCGACGGGTCGACGTCCTGTCGCTCCAGCGTCGCCGCCAGCAGGGACTGGGCGCGCTCGTCGGAAAGGTCGTCGAACAGGCAGTCGAGGAACCCTTCGAGCAGTGCCGGTCGGATACGTAGGTCGACGTACTCGACTTGCTTTTCAGCGATAACTACGTCTACATCCCACTCGCCTTCATCGGGGTCAGTCATGCGAACGTCGACCCACGATTCCGCGGGGTCGTCTGTCTCGGTGAACACGTCATCGTCAGCCATGGCTACAGGGAATGGTTCCTGCACTGATAAGTAGATCGCTCATAACGACGGCCAGAGCCGGCGCTCGAACGGGTGATCCGCCGCTCAGTGGTCGTGATCGTGGTCGTGGTCGCTGCCACCGTCGCCGGAGAAGCCGCCGCTCCCGGCGACCAGCGCGTCGGCGTCGCCGTCCATCATGTCCATGTTCTTGAGGTTGTCCCGCTCCTCGAAGTCGATGATGGCGTCTTCAAGGTCCTGCTGGGTCAGCGTGGTCCGCTCCTCGGTCAGGGCGTTGAGGACGGCCTCACGGAGCACGAGCCGGAGGTCGCTCCCGGTCAGTCCCTCGGTTAGCTCCGCCAGCGTCTCGGGGTCGAAGTCGTCGATCTCCATCTGCTGGGTGACGATACGGAGGATATCCGCGCGCATCCCGTGGTCCGGCTTGGGGAAGTTCACGATCTCGTCGAAGCGCCGCCAGGCGGCGGCGTCGAGCTGGTCCGGGTGGTTCGTCGCGCCGATGAGCAGCACCTCGTCCTGAATCAAGGATATCTCGTCGATGCTCTTGAGCAGGGTGTTGACGGCGCGCTTGATGGCGGCGTGTTCGTCGGAGGACCGGGTCTTGGCGACGAAGTCGAACTCGTCCATGAAGAGGATACACGGCGAGAGCCGCTTGGCGACCTCGAACACCTTCTCGACGTTCTTGGCCGTCTCGCCGAGGTACTGGCTGGTAATCATCGACAGCTTCACTTCGACGAACGGGAGGTCGAGGTCGTGGGCCAGCGCCCGGGCGACGCTGGTCTTGCCGGTCCCCGGCGGGCCGACGAAGAGCAGTTTCCCGATTTCTCGCAGGCCGATGCGGGCGAGGTAGTCGCGGTGCTCGATAGCCTTGACGATTTTCTGGATCTCGTCTTCCTGGTCGGTGGTCAACACCAGGTCGGCCAGGGTCATCTCCACCTCTTCGGGGGCGCGAACGTCCACGAGGTCCAGCATCTCCTCGTCGTCCTCGTCGTCGGTGTCGAACGCCTCCTCCAGTTTGGCGTCGATGAACGCGCGGTCGGCGCGCGACGGTCGGTTCTGCTCGCGGGCCCGCTCGTAGTCAGCGCCTTCGACCTGGTCCTCGAAGGCTTTCGCCAGGACCGGATTGTCTTCGAGGTCCGCGGCATCGACCCGTTCGAGGAACCACTCCTCGGCGAGGTCGCGGTCCGTCATGGAGATGCTCCCCGAGAAGTCGTCGCGGTCGGTGAACATCAGGCCGGAGATGGCCGCCCAGGGCCGCTCGACGCCGGTGGCCTCGCTCGCGGTCGTGTTGGTGACCGACAGCGGCCGTTCGATCTCGCCGTCGCTCCAGAAGACGGACCGGTACGAGGCCGGCAGGTCGTCCGGTTCGAGGTCCCGCCGCTCGCTGTAGATAGTGGCCGTCAGCAAAAACTCAACGACATCCAGTTCCGGATTGCTCATTCCCACTGATGTTACCACGCAACCGGTATAAGTCACTCGAAGCCCCGGTGACCGACACCAGGGTAATATACCCCCTCTGTGTACTCCCAACGTGGCAACTGATAACACATTAATCAGCGTGTATCGGAACCGCATCGGCGAGCCGACGACCGACGACGAGCCTACGGCTACTGGCTGTTCGTCATCGGCATCGTGCTCGGTATCGTCGGCCTCCTTCTGTTTTACCTGACAGCATCGCGGAGTACGCCCCGGCAGTTCGGCTATCTGCTGGGAGCTATCGGGCTCATACTGCTGTTTGCGGGACCGACAATCAGACTGCCGCTGACACGGCGTGGGCTGATACTCACATATCTCGGCGCGGTGGTCGGGCTGGTCGCGATGGTGTGGTTCACCACGTTCTACCCATCGAACTGGACCGGCCCCGAGGGGAACCCGGCGGTGACGCTGTACATCGTCGGCCTCGGACTGATGGCGGTCGGCGCGGTTGTCTCCCCGCTGCTGACCGGGCGGAAGGAAGCATACGACGAGGCCGTGCGGACGGCACAGGAAGCGACGGAGTCCGCCAAACGGTCCTCAGATGAAGCAGAGCGAGCGTCCAAGGAGACCGAGCAGGCCTCTCAGACGGCCAGCGAGCAGTCTCAAATCGCTGAGCAGGCGGCCCGCGAGCGCGACACGCTGGCCGAGAAGTTGGCGACCAGCGAGGCCGCCCGCGAGGAGATGGCGACGGTCACAGAAGCTACCGAGGCGGAACTCGCCGCGGCCCACGGCACCATCGCGGCTGCGATGGACAGCAAGGCGACGTTCGAACTGTTCGAGGACTCGGCGGGCAAGTACCGCTGGCGGCTCCGCCACCGGAACTCCAATATCATCGCCGACAGCGCACAGGGCTATTCGTCGCGCCAGAAGGCGATGCAGGGGCTCCGCAGCGTCCAGTCCAACGCCGCCGGCGGAGCCGTCGTCTTCTTCGAGGACGCGACCGAGGACGACACCGCCGAGGACGTGCCGGTCGTGCCGGCTCCCGAAAGCGACGCGACGTTCGAATCGTTCGAGGATTCGGCCGGGGAGTTCCGCTGGCGCTTGCGCCACGACAACGGCAACATCCTTGCCGACAGCGGCGAGGGGTACGCCTCGAAGTCGAACGTTCGACGGGCGCTGGAGAGCATCCGCGCGTACGTCCCCGGTGCGGCCTATCTCAAGATCGACCCCGTGGCGTACGAGGTGTACGCCGACGCCGCCGGGGAGTTCCGCTGGCGCTTGCTCCACCGCAACGGCAACATTCTCGCCGACAGCGGCGAGGGGTACAGTTCCCGGTCGAACGCCCGGCGGGCGGCCCGCCGCGTCGGCGAACTCGCGCCCGACTCCGAGGTCGACGACGGCTTCGAGGTGTATCAGGACAACGCCGAGGAGTGGCGCTGGCGGTTGCGTGCGGCCAACGGCGAACTCGTCGCCGACTCCGGCGAGGGGTACGCAAATCGGTCGAAAGCCATGGATGCCGTCGAGCGGGTCCAGTCCTACGCCGCCGACGCCGACCTGCTGGAGATCGGGAGCGCGGCCTTCGAGGTGTACGAGGACAGAGGCGAGGAGTGGCGCTGGCGACTCCGCCACCGCAACGGCGAAATCATCGCTGACTCCGGCGAGGGGTACGCCGAGCGCAACAAAGCCGTCGCCGCCATCGAGCGAATCAAGCGCCACGCCCCCGGTGCAACACAGGAAGGGTAGCGGCGACCGAGACGCCCGGGCGGGCAATTCTCCGTAGCGAAGAATAGCCGAATTAATTAAACAGGTTTCAGTTGAAGTTACACCTATATGACAATAGATACCCTCGAAGCGGCCGGACTCACGCGCATGGACGACAGCAACATCGCGGCGTTTCTGTCGAACCAGCGGGTCGGCGTGCTGGGCCTGCCGACCGGGAACGGACCGTACATGATTCCCCTGTCGTTCGGGTACGACGGTGACCGGTCGCTGTATTTCACCTTCATCGGTGGGTCGGCAAGTCGTAAACAACAGTTGACCGAGGCGGCAGCGGACGCGGCCGTGCTCGTGTACAAGGTCGAATCGATGTTCCACTGGGAGAGCGTCCTGCTGCAGGGCGGCATCGAGGCCGTCCCCGAGTCCGAGTGGGACGAACTCGCAGACGTGCTCGATACGGCGTGGCGGCCGGAACTGCTCGAGGACGCTATCGAGGACGGCGACATCGCAGTCTATCGGTTCCACATCGACGAGAAGGAGGGGCTCAGACACGCCGGTCTGCCGCCGGCGTTCGAACAGGAGTGAGCCCACTGTCCGACTGTTTCGGGGAGCGGTTGGCCCGGTCGGAGACAACGGTTCCCCCACTGTGTAGAGTTTGTCAGGTTTTAACACAGGCCGAGACGTTCCGTTGTCCATGCCCACACCTGTCATCGTGGATGCAGTCAGAACGCCACAGGGAAAGGAGGACGGCGCACTCGCCGGCGTCCGGAGCGAAGACCTCTCGGTGCCGCTCATCAATCAGTTGCTCGCGTCGACCGGCGTCGAGGCCGAGGACGTTGACGACCTGCTGTGGGGCTGTGCCCAGCAGCGCGGGGAACAGGGCAACAACATGGCTCGCGTCATCGCGCTGTTGTCGGACCTCGGCGAGAGCGTCCCCGCATCGACCATCAACCGCTGGTGTGCGTCTTCCGCCGAAGCGCTGATGCGGGCCGCCGACGCCATCGCGGCCGGCCAGCGCGACGTGCTCATCGCCGGCGGCGTCGAGTCGATGTCCCGCGTGCAGATGGACGAGAACACCCACAACGTCCATCCGCGACTGGCCGAGCACTACAATATCGGCGAGCTTCAGATGGGAATGACCGCCGAGAAGGTCGCCAGCGAGATGGAGGTCGCCCGACAGGAACAGGACGAGTACGCGCTCCGGAGCCACCAGCGCGCCGCCGACGCGACGGAGTCCGGTCGCTTCGACGACGAAATCGTCCCAATCGATACCGAGGACGGCCAGCTCGAAGCAGACGAGGGTATCCGCCCGGACACCACGCTCGAAAAGCTGTCCCAGCTACCGACAGTGTTCAAGTCGGACGGGTCAGTCACACCCGGCAACGCCTCGCAGGTTTCCGACGGCGCGGCGGGGCTGATGGTCACGTCGCGCGAGTTCGCAGAAGACCGCGGGCTCGACATCCTGGCGGAGATCGGTTCCCACGAAGTCGCCGGCGTCGACCCGACCGTGATGGGTATCGGCCCGGTCCCCGCTGTCCGGAAACTCACCGAGCGCACCGACCGTGAGACGGACGACTACGACCTGGTGGAACTCAACGAGGCCTTCGCCTCCCAGTGCCTGTACTGCCAGCGCGAACTCGGCTTCGACGACGACATCTACAACGTCAACGGCGGCGCAATCGCCATCGGCCACCCGCTCGGGGCCTCCGGCGCGCGCCTTCCGGTGACGCTCGTCCACGAGATGAACCGCCGCGACGCGGAGCTCGGCCTGGCGACGGAGTGTGTCGGCTTCGGCCAGGGTGCGGCAATCGAGTTCCGACTGCCCTGACTGGGTGCTATCGGCGCAGTTTCGGGATTTTACCGCAGTACGTCGTTTTCGAGTGCGTTATTTGCGAACGTCGAGGCGCTCGCGCGAGCGAGAGTCGAGAGAAGACAGTCGCTAATCGGCAGCCACGTCGCCGGCTGTCGCCGCCTCGGCGGGACTCGTCAGTGAGTGGATGTAGTCGTCGAGGTCGAGCGCGAAGGTGGCGTCGGTCGGGAGATCGACCCACGAGAATTCGAACTCCGCGCCGCGCTCCTCGCCCGTGCCGGTGACAGTGTGCACCCAGTGATCACGGGACTCGTGGACGGGAAGGTGGTAGAACGACCGCACGTACCGCTTCGGGGGTGATTCACGACGCGTCCAGACGTCGGTGGCGATGTGTTGCAGGCGCTCGAAGGAGGCGAGACCGCTCTCCTCGACGGCTTCCCGTTGTACGGCGACCCGCGGTTTTTCGCCCGGTTCGACGGTTCCCTTCGGTATCTGTAGCCCGTCGTGGCCCGGTCCGTCGAACACCAGGAGTTCCGATCCGTTTCTGGTGATGTAGGCGCAGGCCTTCTTCACGTACGTCGCCCGCTGTGGTTGCATACTATCCGGTAGCGACAGCAGACATATAGTACTACCCACATATCTGCCTAAAATCATATTAGGACACCGGATGGCTGAGAAGAGGAGTGAGCGGGCGCAGTACGCCGGTAGCGGCGCACCACAGTACACTGACGCCGTCATTCTCGGTAGCGGATACGCACTGTGATGGTGGCAGTTCCGGGTAGTGAGTGTTAATTTTAATCTAGATTGCGAGGATTAAAGTTGTGTCAACCATGAGGACTGTGTATGGACGGTCACATCACACCTGAGGAGTGGGAGCGAATCGAAGCGTTCGCACAGAAACCGAGCTACCTGCGTCGCCCGGAGCATCTACTCCCCGAAGAAGCCACGGAGGACGAAGAGAGCGTGGACGGAGCGGTCGCGGGCGACTGACAGGAAGCCGTGTTCTGTAGAACCGACCACACCTGACCCGTTGTTGTTCGTTCTCGGAGACTTATCAGACTCGGTTCCCTGGAGGTAGCCATGAGTCTCCAATCGATGTTCAACGACATCCCGTTTGTCAAGCAGTTAGGGATGGAAATAACTGCCGTCGAGGACGGCTATGCGGCAGGCGAACTCCCGTTGGAGGACGGTCACTCCTCGAACCCCGAATCGATAATCGCACACGGCGGCGTCACGTACTCGCTCGTCGATACCGTCGGCGGGGCGGCCGTCGTCTCGCAATCCGGCACCGTCTCGCCGACGGTCGACATGCGGATCGATTACCTCGCGCCCGCAACCGCCGATTTGCGGACTGAGGCGGAGGTGATCCGGAGCGGCGGGAGCGTCTCCGTCGTCGACGCAGAAGTGTACGACACCGATGGCCATCACATCGCGAGCGCTCGCGGCACGTACAAGACGGACGGCGACCGCGGCGAGTCGCCGTGGACAGAAGGCGTCGACGAGTCAGACGTTACACGGCTTACCGACGACTAGTCGCCACTGACCATTTTCATCCCGTCGCGGACGGACTCCCGACGGCCCAGCAGCGTCACCATGTCGCCCTCTTCGAGGACGTAGTCGGCCGTGGGTACTTCGGCATTCTCGTGGAGCTCACCGCTGACGAGCGCGACCAGGCAGGCGTCGGGCAGCATCGGCCCGACCTCACTGATCGGCTTGCCGATGAGGTCCGGGTTCTTGACTTCGACTTCCTGGACATCCCCGCTGCGACCGATGTCGGTCATCCAGTGGGCGATGGCCGGGCGCTCGATCTGGTTGTCGATGGCCCAGGCCGTCGCCATCGCCGAGGAGATGGTCCGAACGCCGAGGTCCTCGAAGGCCTCGACGTTGTCCGGGTTGTTCGCGCGGGCGATGACCCGGTCGACGCCGAACTTCGAACTCGCAAGCTGTGACACCAGCAGGTTCGCGTCGTCGTCGCCGGTCGCCGCGACGACGGTCTTGGCGTTGTCCGCACCGGCCGACCGCAACATATCGGTGTCGGTGCCATCGCCGATCTCGACGGCGTACCCCTCGTTGCGGGCTCGTTCGACGCTCTCTTCTTCCTGCTCGATGATGACGACGTTCTCGCCCCGGTCTTCGAGGCGTGCGGCGAGCGCTCGGCCCACCTGTCCGCCGCCGACGATGATGACTCGCATTGGTATCACATCCAGTTTTTCCGCGATGAATCGCGCCAGTCCGCCCTCAAACAGGGCGGTCGCAAAGATGACAAGGAAGACGGTGCCCAGCAAGATATCCGCCTGCGTCCCCAGTAGTTCGGCCTGTGCCCCGGTGACCTCCTCGGCCGCGGCGTTCAGTTCAACGGCAAACAGCGTGGCGACAGATGCCGGAATAATACCGCGCGGGCCGACGAAGCTGACGAACAGTTTCTCGTTGGTCGTAAACCGGTCACCGACGGCCGAGACGAACACCAGCAACGGCCGGATGACCAGCGCGACGGCGAGAACGACGATAATGCCAGACAGTCCGACGTCGATGAGCGACGCGAGCTCCAACTGGGCCGCCAGCGCGATGAACACGAACGACAGCACCAGCAGCGTGATGTCGCCTTTGAACTCCTCGATGTCTTCCTCGTAGGGGTGGTCGACGTTCCCGAGCGCCATCCCCGCTGTCGCGGCGGCGGCGACGCCGGCCTCGGTCGCTATCGTGTTCGCACCCGCGTAGGCGATGAGCGCCCCGGCGAGCACGAGCAGTCGGGAGTTCCGCGGCGCGTCACCGGGCGAGAGGTCGACGTACTGGAGGAGGTAGTACACTACGCCAGCGACGAGGAGACCAACGAGTAGCCCCGTCCCCAATCGAAGCGCGAACGCCCGCAACAGCCCCTCGCTCGACGCCGCCGGATTGACCGTCTCGAAGATGACGACGGCGATGATCGCCGCGGTCACGTCGTTGACGATCCCCTCCGTCTCCAGCGCGGCCGCGACGCGGTCCCGAACCGGAACGACGTTGAGGATCGGCGTGATGACCGTCGGCCCGGTTGCGACCAGCAGCGCACCGATCAGGAACGCGAGGTTCCAGGAGACGGCCGCGGAGTTGAACGCGAACTTGACGGCGATAGCGGTACCCACCAGTGCGATAGCCGCACCGACGGTAACGAGTCTGAACGTCGCAGCCGGGGCTTCACGCAGACGGTCGAACCGGAGGTGGTAGGCCCCCTCGAAGACGATGATTGCGACCGCTAAGCCGACGATGGCGGACAGCGCCCCGCCGAAGGTGCCGTCACCGATGATGCCCAGTCCGGGCTGGCCGATGATGACACCGACCAGTAAATAGAAGATGATACTGGGCACCCGCAGGCGCGCGGCGAGGACCTGTGCAAGGACGCCAAGTCCGATGATGCCGGCGACAAGCGGAATCAGTATCCCCGAACTACCAGCCACAGTTGGCCTCCATCTGTCCAGCCTAACGTATCGGCCTCGTATAAACGCACTCACTCAACGGCACACGAAGGCTCTATCGGGAGCCCAGTCCACGGCCGATGTGACGCTGGCTATTCTTCGCGGTTGTCGAGAGCCACGAGGACGCCGCGGACGTTCAGCCGCATCTCGGCGCGGCCCTTGCGCTCGCCCCAGGTATCGGTGTCGGCCCGTTTGACGAAGTAGTCGATGACCGCCTCGTCGTCGCCGAGTTCCTCGCGCTTGCGCTCGACTTCGGCAACCCACTCGGGCAGGATCTCGGCGTAGGTCTCCAGTTTGTCGCCGGTTTCGGCCGGGCCGTAGTGGCCGAACATGAGGATGTCCGGGTCGAGGTCCTGTAACATCGCCACGTCGTCGAGGGCCCCCTCCAGCGTGAAGTTGACCGGCGGCGTCGTGACGTGCATCTCGTCGGTCGCCGGCGTGTAGATACCGGCGGCGTCGGCGGTGAACACACCGTCGACGACGGGGTCGTAGAAGACGACCTGGTGTGGGGCATGGCCCGGCGCGTGCATGACGTCCAGCGAGTGATCGCCCAGGTCGATCACGTCGCCGTCGGTTAGCGTCTCGATTCGGTCCTCGGGGACCGGAATCGGCTTGCCGTAGTACTCGATCTGGTCGCCGACGGCGTGTTTGGTCCCCTCCCAGAGCCGCTGGGGGTCGACGAGGTGTCGCTTCCCGGACTCGTGGACGTACACCGTCGCGTTCGGACAGTCCTCGACGAGGTAGCCGGCCCCGCCGGCGTGGTCCAGATGGACGTGCGTCGCCGCGATGACCTCCAGATCCTCGGGCGCGATACCGACTGACTCCATCGCTGAAAGGATGTTCTCGTGGCGCGCGCCGATGCCGGTGTCGACCAGCGCCGGCCGCTCGGCGTCGATGATGTAAACGGAGCCGTACTCGGCTACGTCGTACATCCCGGTGTCGACGTAGTGGACGTCTGTGCAGTCCCCGACCGTCACCTCGTAAACGTCACCGATTCCCATACACTTCCTCGTGACCGGCGGGGGCAAAACCGTTGTGCTGTGGCCGTCTTGACAACCGATAGTCAGGAAGGGTAAAGCCATTTACCCGGAATCAGAAACACCACTGTATGTACGACGCCGTACTCGTTCCGACCGACGGCTCCGAGGGGTCCGTAACTGCGGCCGAACACGCTATCGACCTCGCACAGCGCCACGATGCGAGTCTGCACGCGCTGCACGTCCTCGAAACCGAACAGGTAGTCGAACAGATTCCCGATTTCGAGGACAGCAGCATCTTCGACCGCCTCGCTGACGCCGGCCAGCAGGCCGTCGACGACCTGCGCGCGCAGGCCGAAGACGCCGGCATCGACACCGTGACCACAGCGGTCGAACAGGGCGTCCCCCACGAGGAAGTCGTAGACTACGTCGAGCGCAACGACATCGACGTCGTCGTGATGGCGACGGAGGGGCGGACCGGGCCGTCCAAGGAACTCATCGGCAGCGTCACCGAGTCGGTCGTTCGGGCCTCGCCGGTGCCGGTACTGGCGGTCAAGGTCGGCGGCGAAACGTAACGGAGGAGACGCACAAGTCGACAGTCGGGGGCAGCCCCACCGCGGGACCGACACGCCTAATTTCTGCCGCCGAGAACCGTCGTCCATGTTATCGAGACAGTTCGTCCGGGAGCACCCCGAGACGGTCCGTGACGCTATCGAGCGGAAGGGCGTCACGGACGTAGACCTCGACGAAATCCTCGAAATCGACGAGGAGTGGCGGGAACTGAAGGCCGAAGGCGACGGCCTCCGGCAAGAACGCAACGAAGTGTCGAGCAAGATTGGCCAGCTGAAACAGGACGGCAAAGACGAGGAGGCACAGGAGGCCATCGACCGCTCGCAGGAACTCAAAGACGAACTGCAGGAGGTCGAGGAGCGCGCCGACGAACTGGAGTCCCGGTTGGAAAAAGCCCTGCTGGAACTGCCGAACGTCCCCCACGAGTCGGTCCCGACCGGGGAGGGCGAGGCCGATAACGTCGAGCGCTACCGCGAGGGGTTCGACGACCTCCGGGACCTGCCCGACGAAGTAATTCCTCACTACGACCTCGGCGAGGACCTCGACCTGCTCGACTTCGAGCGCGGCGCGAAGGTGTCCGGCGGCGGCTACCAGTTCGTCAAGGGCGAGGGGGCACGTCTGGAACACGCCCTCATCCAGTTCATGCTGGACGTCCACCGCGAACAGGAGTACGTCGACGTGCTTCCGCCGATTCCCGTCAACTCCGATTCGATGGAAGGGACCGGCCAGCTTCCGAAGTTCGACGAGGACGCCTACCGCGTCGGCGCGCGCCAGGACGACGACTACGACAGCGACGACCTGTGGCTCCTGCCGACGGCGGAGGTGCCGGTCACCAACATGTACCGCGACGAGATCCTGCTGGACGACGACCTGCCGGTCAAACACCAGGCGTTCTCGCCGAACTTCCGCCGCGAGGCCGGCGAACACGGGACAGAAACGCGAGGCTACGTCCGCGTCCACCAGTTCCACAAGGTCGAACTCGTCAACTTCGTCCGGCCGGAGAACAGCTACGACCGACTGGAGAGCCTACTGGACGAGGCCGCCGAGGTACTGGACCGTCTCGAACTTCCCTACCGCGTGCTTGACATGTGCACCGGCGACATGGGCTTTACACAGGCCAAGAAGTACGACATCGAGGTGTGGGCCCCCGGCGACGACATGGCGGACGGCCCCGACCGCGGCGGCCGCTGGCTCGAAGTCTCCTCGGTGTCGAACTTCGAGGACTTCCAGGCGCGCCGCGCCGGCCTTCGCTACCGTCCCGAACGGCACGAATCCGCCGACTACCTCCACACGCTGAATGGCTCTGGTCTGGCAGTCCCGCGTGTCCTCGTCGCCATCATGGAGTACTACCAGAACGACGACGGCACCATTACCGTTCCCGAACCCCTCCGCCCGTACATGGGCGGCCAGGAAGTTATCGAGGGCTCCGAGAAAATCGGCGAGAGCGCCGTCGGAGCCGGCGAGAAAGAGTAGGCCGCCGCGGTCCGTTGCGCTCGGCCGGTGTCCCGCTTTCCCGTATGCGGTGCGTTACACGACACCATATTTTAATGCACTATTACATTCGTTCGTCAGCACCGCCGAAGTATGCCGGACGACGCTTTCGGGCAGATGGTACTGGACTTCCACCGCGACGACCTCGCCGAGCGGCCCCGCTATCGCCGCGACGACGGCGATTTGACCGAGGCGCATCTTGCGGGCTACTTCGAGCCGCCGTCCGAGTGGCATCCCATCGAACAGCGTCTGCTCTCGGACGTTACTGGACGGGTCCTCGACGCCGGCTGTGGCGTCGGCCGGCACGCGCTCGCGCTGCAGGAGCGCGGCCACAGCGTGCTGGCGGTCGACCGGAGTCCGGGGGCTGTCGCGGTCGCCAGCGAGCGCGGCGTCACGGATGCAGTGGTCGGCGACCTCCGGCGGCCGCCGGGCAATGGGTTCGATACTGTCGTTGCCCTGGGCAAACAACTCGGCCTCGGCAGTTCGCTGGCCGACCTCCGGGCGACGCTCAGCGAACTGGCGGCGGTGACACGGCCCGGTGGCCGTCTCGTCGCCGACGTGGACACGCTCGACCGGGCAGACCCGGAGACTGGCGCAGCCCACCTCGCCCAGCCCGGTGTCGCCTACCGCACCTTCCGCATCGAGTACGACAGGCTGGCCGGCCGTGGACCGACCT
>NZ_WPCB01000047.1:0-25749 GCF_009741785.1 Haloarcula sp. CBA1122 | reverse complement strand
GCCTCCATACAGATTGGCGAGGTTCGTGCCGGTTGGTCAGTGAGTGCGGCGATGGTGTCCGCGATCGGCTATGTCGGCCTGCCCTTCAAGAATTGACGGGGCGTGTGGCGTCGACCCGTGGATAACGGGGCCGATGTACGCGATCGGAACAACGCCGCAACACGCTCCTCGTCAGACTCGATTAGCAGTACGTCGTGACCCTGATCCGCGAGATTCTCAGCGGTCTGTTTCCCGACACGGCCGCCACCGGCGATGACGAATCGCTTTGTTCGGGTCATTGAGAGATTGTTTAAAACGCGTCATCTTCAATGCCCCGGCGGTTCTAATGGACCGGGAACACAACCTGTCGTGCCGGGGGACAGGCTATCATAAGCCTTTAAGAAATCCACTTACCGTTCTTACAATAGAAGAACTTACCCCGGTAATCAAATGGACCGAAAAGAGTGCATACGGCGTACGATGGATGGCACGCCGAATAAAAATAGGACGCAATGAGTAAGAGCCAGACTCGATCACCCGAGGCTGAACTCGGGTTACTTGACGCGACGATGATTGGGATGGGAGCGATGATCGGGGCCGGTATCTTTGTGCTGACAGGACTGGCTGCCGAAATCGCTGGTCCGGCAGCGATTCTTGTCTTTGCGTTGAATGGCGTCGTAACAGCGTTCACAGGACTCTCGTATGCGGAACTTGCCGCCTCGATTCCGAAAAGCGGCGGTGGCTACGCGTTCGTGCGAGAGATATTCGACGACTTCGCCTCGTTCATCATGGGCTGGATGCTCTGGTTTGCCTACATGATTGCCGGGGCGCTGTATGCGCTGGGTTTTGCACCGAACTTTCTCGAATTGCTGCACGTCTATGGTGTGGTCCCGCCACCGGATCAAGTGGGGGCTGTCGCGGTTCCAGTCATCGACGCGGCGCTCCCGCTGGCCTTCCTGCTGGCGTTCGTGGCGGTACTCGGTTTGGTGGCGCTCAACGCCGTCTCGACGGCCGCCAGCGGCAGTGTCGAGACGATTTTCACCATCATCAAAGTCTCCATTCTGGTGGTGTTCGTCGCGTTCGGACTCGCGTCTCCGATGTTCTCCGGGGCCGAATTCCAGCCGCTGTTTCCACAGAGCAGCGGGGCGGCCGCGGTTCTGCCGGCGATGGGGCTAACCTTCATCGCCTTCGAGGGGTACGACCTCATCACCACCGTCACCGAGGAGGTACAGAACCCGCGTGAAAACATCCCCAAGGCGATATTCATCAGTCTCGCTGTTACGGTTGTCGTCTATCTGGCAGTTGTGACCGTCGCCGTCGGCACGCTCGGGGCTCAAGGACTCGCCGACGCCGGCGAGGCGGGCATAGCCACGGCAGCCACATCGTTCATGCCGACCGGATTACCGATTATCCAGAACGGTGGTGCACTCATTGTTTTCGGGGCCGTGTTCTCGACACTCACCGCCCTCAACGCAGTCGTCATCGCGTCGTCACGCGTGGCGTTCTCGATGGGACGTGAGGGACAGTTGCTCCCGTCGATCGGTCAGATTCACCACCGCTACGGGACGCCGTTCGTCGCAATCCTCGCCAGCGCAGTCGTGATGCTCGGGTCAGTGGCACTGCCGACACAAAGTGCTGGCAACATGTCGAGCCTGTTTTTCCTGTTGTCGTTCGTCATCGTCAACGTCGCCGTCATCAGACTCCGCAGGGAGCGCCCGAACATGAACCGGCCGTACGAGATGCCGTTCTACCCGGCGCCGCCACTGATTGGTATCGCGCTCAATCTGCTTCTAACAGGGGTGCTTGTGGAGTACCTGCTCCGAACAGATCCATTGGCGTTGGCACTCAGCATGGCGTGGATTCTGCTCGGAGCCCTCGTGTATTTCGCGCTTAAACGTGTGAGAGAGCAATCGGACCGCGAACAGGCGGCTGCCGCCACTGAAATAACACCTGAAGCTGAAGACTAACCATGACTAGTGACCTCGACATTATCATCGCTGGCGGTGGACGCGTCGGTTTCCAAACAGCCGAGATACTCGCTGACCGCGGTCACGACGTGACGATAATCGAACGCGATGACCGGATTGTCTCGGATATCGCCGATCAATGGATAGCGACTGTTATCCAGGGTGACGCGACAAATCCGGATATCATCGAACAGGCAGGCCTTGAGCGAGCGGACGTAATTGCCGCGCTTACGGGTGAAACAGGGCTAAATCTCGCGGTCTGTTTAGCTGCTGCAGAGTTGACACCCGACATCCGAACGGTCGCCCGTATCGACCGCACTGGCGGGGAGTCATACACCCGATTTGTCGACGCGGTGGTCTTTCCCGAACGGGCCGGCTCGAGGGTGGCAGCCAACGAAATCATAGGGAGTGATGTCCAGACGCTCGCCGACGTGACGGGCAACCTCGATATCATGCTCATCCGCGTTGCTGACGACGCCCCGGCCGCCGGAAAACCCCTCTCAGATGTCCGCTTTCCCGAGGGAACCCTCGTCGTGTCCGACGCGAACGGTGAGCGAATCGCTCGTGCTGACACGACCCTGACACCGGGGAGCAGCTACGTCGTCGCTGTCGAACCTGCTGTGGTCGATGAGGTCATGCATTTGATGCGTGGCTAGTGACCCGTGGTCGGTCCTATTCCCTGATGGAGAGAGCCGCGTGATTTCCTCGTTCCGATGAACAGCCACCGACGGCCAGTATTGTTGCACCGGACTGTGTGGGCATCGCTGCAGTCGGCCCAGTCGCGCCACCTACACACGCCGCGATAGCGACGCTCGCAACTCGCCGGCGAGTTCGCGGTGGCCGTCTTCGGCGAGGCTGTCGGCGACCACTTTCAGTGCTACCGCGGCGCCGCCGACGTAGAGGCTGCCGCTGTCTTTCTCGACGACTACCACGTCGGTCACCTCGGCGACGGCCCGGAGACTTGCCCGTGCGTCGTCGGTCAGGTCACCGAGCAGGAACGTCAGCGTCGCGCCGTCGTCGGTGCCGCCGGCGACCGTCTCGCCGAGGGCCTGATGCCGGGCCACCTCCCGCAGCGTCACGTCGGTCAGTTCCGCCACGGTGGGGCCGGGCTCAGTTTCGGCACGCGTCGTCCGCTCGTCGCCGAGCGCGTCGGCCACCTTGACCACGTCGTGGGTCTCGCGTGTGTCGTGCGTTCGGATGATGTGGGCCCCGCGTTCGACTTCCATCGTCGCCGCAGCCAGTGACACGGCGAGTTGGTTCTCCGTCTCGGGCTGGTCGGCCAGGTCACCGAGGAAGTCCTCGCGGTTGGTCGCCGTGAGCATCGGCCGGTCGAAGGCGCGGAACTCCCGGAGGCGGCGGAACATCTCCCAGTTGTCCTCGAACTCCTTGCCGTCGTACCAGCCGCCGAATGCCGGGTCGATGATGGTCCTGTCCGTGAACCCGTCCCGCTGGAGCGCCTCGAAGATGTCGTCGATGCTCTTCAGCGCGCCGGGCCGGGCCAGGTCCGGCGGACTGGCCATCTTGACGACCGGCATATCGTGGTCTTCGACGACACCTTTCATCTCCGGGTCGGCGAAGCCACACACGTCGTTGATAAGGTCAAACCCGTGGCCGATGGCCTCCTCGGCGACCTCGGCGTACCGAGTTTCGAGCGACAGCGGCACGTCAGCGTCGAGTTCGTCGACGAGCGGCGCAACCTCTTCGAGCCGGTCTTTCTCCATCTCGACCGGCTTGGACTCGTACTTGGGGTTGGCCGACTGGAGGCCGACGTCGATGATGTCTGCGCCGGCGGGGACGAGGTTCTCCTCGATTGCGTCGGCGGCTTCCGCGGGGTCCAGATACACGCTCGGCTTGTACCCGGAGTTCGAACTCATGTTCAACACGCTCATGACGCGTGTCGGGTGCCCATCACCCACCGGGAGGCCGTCGATTTCGACCGTTCGCATACCGCTCCCTGAGGACTGTGGATACAAAGGTCCCGCGACATCGGCGGACCGACGACGCTATGCTACGTATCACTGACACGAGATCACCGCGTTTTATATATACGGTTGCATGAATTATACGGGATGGGTGGGGAGTTAATGGTCGCATTCGATCTCGATTCGTTCGAGGCCGTAACACAGCAGTTGATGGCTGCGGAGTCCGAGCGTGAGATATGCGAGATCGCAATGTCGGGGATTTCGTCTGTGTTCGACGTGCCACTCGGAGCGCTGTGGCTGTATGACAGCGACGCGTCGGAACTGCAGTTGGCGGCGTCGACGGAGCGGGCGGACGAGGTATTCGACTGGCCGGTCACCTACCGGCCCGGCAACAGTCTCTCGTGGGAGGCGTTCGAGCAGGACGAAGTTCGGACGTACTCGGAACTCGACGACGAGCAGCGCCAGTACAACGAGAACTCGCCCGTCAGCAGCGAGATCATCCTGCCGCTTGCCGAGTACGGCGTTATCAACATCGGGTCCCTCGCCCCCGTTACGTTTGACGGCGAAACGCTTCGACTCGCCCGGATGTACGCGACGCACGTCCAGGCGGCACTGCAGAAAGCCGAGCGCGAGCACGACCTCCGCGTCCAGCGCGACCGGATGGAACAGTTCATCGGCGTCGTCTCCCACGACCTCAGAAATCCCCTCCACGTCGTCGAGGGGCGACTCGAACTCGTGCGAGAGACCGGCGACCTGTCCCATCTCGAAGATGCGGAGGAAGGTGTGGCTCGCATGGAAGCGCTCATCGACGACCTGCTGACCCTCGCAAAGAAGGGGTATGCGGTCGAAGACCGAACCGCCATTTCGCTCGATACCATTGTCGAACAGACCTGGGAGATGGCCAGAACGGCTGACGCAACGCTGCGGGTCGAAGGGTCCGCCCCGGTGTTCGGTGACCAGAACCGCCTCAAACAGGTGTTCGAGAACCTCTTTCGGAACGCGGCGGACCACGCGGGCGACGACGTGACCGTCTGGGTCGGTCCGATTCTCGACGACGGGACAGCCGAGATAGACACTGCAGACGAGCGAACCGAGGGCCGCGTGACCGGCTTCTACGTCGCTGATGACGGTCCCGGCATCCCCTCCGATGAACTAGACTCCCTTCTCTCGGTAGACAGCTTTTCAGGGAGTGACACCGGCCTTGGCCTGTCTATCGTAACGCAGATAATCGACGCCCACGGCTGGGACATCTCGGTGACTGAGAGCAGGGCCGGCGGCGCACGATTCGAAGTGACTGACGGGACGAAACCAGTCTCACCGTTCCACTCCTGGTAGCGCGGAGACGGCGACTGACAGCGTCCGAACCGGGTCGACCGACAACGCCCGAATCGGGTATCAGTGCTGTCCACGACGGGATTGACAGATTTATTTGCTCGCCCGCTATATGGTACGCCAGTGCAGACTCCGGAACAGGACATCGAAGCCGTGCTGACAGAGTCGGGCCCGGATTACGAGGGGTTTCAGTTCGAGACACCGGGTGGGGGCCACCAGAGCGATGTCTACATGGTAACGCTACGCCACAAGGGCGAGGCGTACGAGGTGGTCGTGAAATTCAAGCCACAGGGCGATGTCCCGTTCGCCGTCGAACCCTGTCTCCACGACTTCGTCGCCGCCCGGACCGACGTCCCTGTTCCACGCATCCTCGTCTACGAGGACGACCCCGACGCCGACGTGCCGCCGTATTTTGTCACCGAACGCATCCACGGCGAGAACCTGGCCGAAGAGTTCGCCGGGCTTTCGACCGAGGACCGACGGCGGGTGCTAGCCCAGTCCGGTCGGATTCTCGGCGATATGCACTCTGAGATCGGATTCGAGGCGTTCGGCCGACTCACGCTCCACGACGACCGGATCATCGTGAGTGACTGGATGGGTAACTGGCGGGAGTACTTCGAGAGTCTCACCAGATCCCACCTCTCTCATCTCGACGGGACGCCCTTCGAGGACATGACAGACCGGGCGTGGGACTGTATCGAACCGGCCCTGAGTATGGTGCCCGAGGACGGCGTTCCGCGGCTGGTACACGACGATTTCAGGCCGGCAAATCTGATGTTCGAGCAGACGGAGGAATCGCCGATTACAGCTGTCCTCGACTGGCAGGACGTACTCGCAGCGCTGCCGGAGTACAACCTCGCACAGACCGAATTCCTCTTCATCGACTCGTCGTTTCAGGACCCGGAGCTGCGCGATTCGCTTCGGACGGTGTTCCACGAGGGGTATCAGGAGATGCGCCCGATGGAGTTCGACGAGGGCTACGAGCGGCGACGGCCCCTCTACCAGCTCTCGACGCTCCTGTGGCGGATGGCCGGCTTCGAGGCGGTCTTCGCCGACGAGTCCGGCCTCGCCGCCGCTCGTGCCGAAGCCCAGTACCGCCAGCAGTTCGAGCGGCTCGTCGAGGAGATACAGGCGGATTAGGCCGTCTCGGGCGATTGCCCGCTGTCGACAAGCTCCCACACAGACTCCCAGTCGAGTGTCGTCTGTGCGCCGGGTGACTGCGCTGCGAGCGCGCCACAGGCGTTGGCGACTGCGAGCGCCCGTTCCGGATTGGTCTCCTCTGCACTGGCGAGCAGATACCCGGCGGCGAACGCGTCCCCCGCGCCTGCGGTGTCCACAGATTCTATGGGATACCCGGCGTTCGTGACTGTCCGGTCGTCGATATAGGCTGTCGCGCCGCAGTCCCCGTGTTTGACGACGACCGTCGGCACTGTGTCGAAAAGGCCGCTGTCCTCGGCGTGGTCGGCCTCCCGGTCGTTGCAAAACAGGAGATCCGCGTGTGAGAGCACCGCCGAGTAATCGCGGTATGGGAGCCGACGGCCGGGGTCGAAGCTCACCGGGACGTCCGCGGCCGCGGCGTCGCGGGCGAGCGTCGCAGCCGTCGCGGGGTCCTGGCCGGTCAGATGGAGGTGGTCTGCCTCGGCCAGGGTCTCGGCCGGGAGATCCGACGCACAGAACGCCTCGTTGGCCCCGTCGTTTCCAAGCACCGCGACGCCGCCGTTCTCGTCCACGATGAGGTATTTCACCGCCGTCGGTTCGTCCGACTCGACCAGTAGCGTCTCGACGCCGGCCGCCGCCAGTTCGCGCCGAGCCATGGTACCGTGGTCATCCCGGCCGACGCTCCCGAGGACCAGCGGGTCCGCATCAAGCCCGGCGAGTGCGACGGCCGCATTCGACGCGCTCCCTCCGCTGGACTGTGACCGGTCGGTGATGCGCCCCTCGCCGTCGGGCTTCGGGAAGTGGTCGACGTGGAGCGTCACGTCCCAGTTGACGTGGCCGGCACAGATGACGCGCATGTCCACCGCTGGGGGTGGCGTTGTGATAGCAGTTTCCCACTGATACGGGCTGTGTCGCCCCTTCCCACTCCCGGGGTGACATAGCGACACCAGCCCGTACGAGAGATATGCAGCATATTTAACATCGACCGGAACAGACCGGCGCACATGGTAATGGTCCCCGATAGCATCCTCCCGAGGAGTGGTTGGACCGGCATACGACTACTGCAGGTAGAGGTGACTGCGTGATGCGCCACGGTGTGGCTGTACTCGCCTGCTTAGTCGTCGTCGGCTCGCTTCCGCTGTCAGTCGCCGGCGCGAGCGTCAACGCGTCGATATCGAACGTCGAGGTGTCGCCGTCGTCACCAGCACCGGGTGAAACCGTCACGTTCGACACGACTGTCCGAAACCTAGAGAGTAGCGACGCGCCCCTCGAAATCAACGACATCGCGATCCGGAAGTCGGGCGGCAGAGGAATCACAGAATACGAGCGCGTCTCGAATCTGGGCTCGATTGCGCCGGGCAGTACGCTGGAAGTACCCCTGACTGCATCGTTTGATTCGTCCGGCAGCAAAGACCTCCGCATCATCGTGTACGGCCGTGACCGCGGGACGGGCGAGAACGTCGAACTCAGATACCCGGTGAAGCTAAACGTCAAAGAGCGTCACCCGCAGGTAGATATCACGGCCAACGACTCCGTCGCGGGCGTCGAATCGACCGGTGAAGTCACTGTCGCCAACGGGCTCGACACCCAGATAACGAACGTCGAAGTCGTCGTCGAGGGCGACGGCGTCGAGATGACAAAGAGCCGGACGGTCCGGTCCAGCGTCGCACAGAACGGGTCGATTACAGCCCCGTTCCGGTTCCGACCTGAATCCGCCGGCGAACACTCGCTGACTGCAACGATCAGCTACACCGTTGACGGGGATACCACTCGCAACACGACTCGGACGACAGTCATCGAGTCGGACCCGCTCCGGAACAGCGTGGAACTCGATACGACTGCAGTCGGTAGCGGCACCGACCGCGCGCTACGGGTCGCCGTCTCCAACGGGGGCAACGCTCCGCTCTCTGATGTCATGATCAGTGCAACGTCCGAGAACGCGTCGTTCCAGCGCGTACTGCTCGAGAACATCTCGGCCAGTACGACCCGGCAGGTGCGACTGAACGCCACGATGGACGAGCCCCGGGCGGACGTCACCGTCACGGCCAACTACGAACTCGGAACCGAAACGGAGCAGACGACCACCGAAACGACGCTCCGGTCCGTCCCGGGAACGATAGATCTTACCGGTCTGGACGTGGTCAGACAGGGCGGTCGACTGCAGATTTCCGGAAGTGCAAGCAACGTCGGGTCGACGGATGCGGACAGCGTCCTCGTGAGTGTCGTCAATACTGAAACCGTCACTCCGGCGACGCCGAACCGCGACTACTTCGTCGGCACGGTCCCGGCCAGCGACTTCGTCTCCTTCGACGTGTACGCACGGACGGAGGGGAACGTCACGTCGGTGCCACTGGAAGTGACGTACCTCGTCGACGACACGCGGAAGCGACAGACGTTCGACGTCGATCTCGACCGGTTGGGCGGTATGGCACCACAGCCGGAGCAGGACGGTGACAGCGAAGGTGGTGACCAGAACAGCATGCTGCCGGTGTTCGTCGCCGGTGGTCTGGCGCTACTGGTCGTCGTCGGTGTCCTCGTGCGTCGCTACCGCCGCGGTGACGACGATATCGAGGTATGACGGTCATCGACGCACAGGGACTGGTCAAGCGCTACCGTACCGGCGGCCAGACCCTCTACGCACTGGCAGGTATCGACTTCGCCCTCGAAGCCGGCGAGTTCGTCTCGATTATGGGGCCCAGCGGCAGTGGCAAAACGACCCTACTGAACATCCTCGGACTACTTGATACGCCGACGGAAGGGACCGTCTTGCTGGAGGGGCAGGACGTGACCGGACTCGGCGACAGCAAGCGGACCGCGCTCCGCAAGCGAACGATCGGGTTCGTGTTCCAGCACTTCTATCTCCTGCCGACGCTGACTGCCGTCGAGAACGTCGAGGTGCCCCTGCTGTTGGACAGTGACCCGAAAGTCACAAAACGGGCCAGAACGCTTCTGGAACGGCTTGGACTCGGTGACCGACTCGACCACAAGCCCGACGAACTCTCCGGTGGCCAGAAGCAGCGCGTCGCCATCGCGCGCTCGCTCATCAACAGCCCGAAGGTCGTACTCGCCGACGAGCCGACGGGTAACCTCGACAGCGAAACCGGACGGCAGATACTCGACGAGTTCCGCCGCATCGCCGACGAGGACGACGTGGCAATCGTCGCAGTCACCCACGACGACCTGGTCAACGAATACGTCGACCGGACCGTCCATCTGGTCGACGGCACCATCGGGAGGGAACGGAAGAATGGCGGGTAGGTTCTTCCCGGCCGCACTGATGGCGCGTCGCAACCTCACGCGGACGAAGATGCGGTCGTTGCTGGCGTCGCTGGGTATCGTCATCGGCGTCGTCGCCATCGCTTCGTTGGGGATGTTCGGCGTCGCGCTCCAGTACTCGTTCACCCAGAACCTCGGCAACGTCGGCAACCAGCTCACGGTGTACCCGAACTCTGGCGAAAACATCACTGAACTCACCGAACGCGATATCCGTACGATCCGCAGAGAGGCAAGCCCGACAGCGACTGTCTCGCCGGTAAAGACTCGCATTGAGCCGGTGTCGTACAACCGCGAGGACGCAGTCAGGGAACAAATATACGGCGTCGAGGACCCGGCGGCGTTGTACGAGGCCAAGGAGGGACGGGTCTCGCCGTTCCGGTCCGGTGCCCTCGTCGGGTCAGACGTCGCGGAGGAGCACGACCTGCATCCCGGGAGCCAGATCACTGTCAACGGGACCAGCGTCCGCATCCGGGCCGTGCTCGAAGAAGGCGACCCGTTCTCCTCGACGAACCCCGACAACCGAATCATCATGCCGGCTACGTCGTTCAGCCAGCGTGGCTACTCGGAAGTGTACGTTATCGAGTCCACTGGGACGCAGGCCAACGAAACAGCCATGGGGATACGTAACTCTCTCAACGACCGCGAGGAGCGGGTCTTCGTTCAGGAACTGGGCTCTCTCGTCGATACCATCGAGGAGCAGTTCCAGATAATCAACACCGTCCTCGCCGGCATCGCATCGATCTCGCTGCTCGTCGCCGGTATCTCGATTCTCAACGTCATGCTGATGTCCACCGTCGAACGCCGGGAGGAAATCGGCGTCCTCAGAGCGGTCGGCTACCAGAAGCGGGACGTCCTCAAAGTGATGTTGATGGAAGCGACGCTGCTCGGGTTCCTCGGCGGCATCGCTGGTGTCATTCTGAGTGTCGGAGCCGGGCTGGCGATAAACCACTACGCCGTCGGCGATGCGATGGCGGTCTTCAGGCTGCCAAACGCCTGGTACGTCGGCGCGGCGTTCACCTTTGGGGTGCTGACGAGCATCGTCAGCGGCCTGTATCCGGCCTGGAAAGCAGCGAGCGAAGAACCGGTCGACGCGCTACGCGGTTAAATCGTCGCGTCGACACCCGGTTCTAGCAACGGGTCGGTTCGGTCGACCGACAGCGAGTCGAACTGTGCAAGCCAGTGCTCGTCGCCGCGCTCGAAGGCCTCCAGCGCGTCACCGACGGTGTAGGTCCGTTCGTCGTCCGAACACGGGAACACGCCCTCCAGGTCGTCGCCGTCGTAGATCGCCAGCGAGACGACTGGGAACACGACGACGTCGTCGACGCGGTCCATCCCGACGTAGCTCCGATTCCGTCGTTCGAAGGCCGGTTCGAGCGAGTGGCCGTTCTGGCCTGCCCAGTCTGTGAACTCCTCGTAAGTCTGGATGGCTTCCGACCGCTTGTCCTCCGCCATCGTCCTGATCCGCTGCCACTCACCGGCGACCATCGACTCGCTGAACACGCCATTGGCCTCCAGTCGCTTGACCCGATTGAGCACCTGCTGTTGAGCGTCGAACGTGCCGTAGGTATCTCCACGAAGATACAGTTCCGCCCGAAGATGTGTGTCCCCTGTCATAGCTTTCACATCGCTAGCTTCTCCAGAGACCCTCAAAACTCTTTCCCAGACTTACATGCTAGCATATAACATAATCTTGGAATAGAGAATCAGTGGTATGAGTGCCTCTATATACATAATATGGGGTATCTACCTGAATACGGAAGCCCCTTATATTATTAGTACGTCAACAATTATTTTCCTCTTAGGTCGATGTTAGTTTCGATATCTGTCGAACAAATTAGTGGCCTGTTCCTTTCAGTTGTGACGATCAATTCACAAATTTATAAGGAATCGTATACTTGTCTATTCGGGACTTTGGTGTTCAAGCATTCCCGTGATGACCTGTTCGAGGGCTCGCTGGCCAGAGGTTCCACATGTCTTGCTCGATCCCGCACCGGGGATGGTCGCATACGTGTCCGCTACATTTGCCGGTTCCGTGACCGGTGCGCCTGAGAATATTCGATAGCTGCCGAAATCGCAGCCCACCTTCGTCGAAAATACGGGTAGTCGCGTCCACGCCGCATTTGGACTCCTGTTGACCGCTCCAACCGCGCTGCTCGCGGGTCGCTACGTTCACGGCTCCGCCGTTCATTTTCGAGGCGCAGTGCGCCTCGCTCTCCCCGCTCGCTATTCGAGAGCCCTCACTACGTTCGGCCTCTCGCTGTTCGCGGCTCACCCCGTTCGCCGCTCACGTCTCGCAGTTTTCGCTTCCGCTGGTCGCTCAAACCGCGCGAGTCGTCCGCTGCCCGGATGATTGACGGTTCGCGGCTGAGACCGCTCACCGATTCAATCGTCTGCGTGCGCTTCCGCACCACTCGCAACAACGTCAATCTCGCCGGCGTCCAGCTCTTCTTCGATTTCGCGAGCCGCCTGCACCATGTTCTCCATCTTGCCGCGGGCGACCTCGCGGGGCAGGAGCTTCACGCCGCAGTCCGGCGAAACGGTGAGTCGCTCCGGCGGGACGACCTCCAGCCCCTTCTTGATGTTCTCCTTGATCTCCTCGACGGACTCTACTTCGGCGGTGTGTGCGTCTAGGACGCCCATCGCGAAGTCCTTCGTGAACTCGTGCTCTTTGAACACGTCGAGCTGGTCGTAGTCGCCGTTGGCGAGTTCCAGGTCGTACTCGTGGACCGGGTAGTCCAGAATCTCGGGGTAGATGCGCGAGTAGTCGCCGTAACAGACGTGCAGGCCGAGCCGCACGTCGTCGGGGATCTCGTCGACGATGCGTTCCAGACACTCACCGACGATGGCGTGGTCGTCCGGCGTCGTCGCCAGCGCTGGCTCGTCGATCTGGATGTAGCGAGCGCCGGCCTCGACCAGCGCCTCGATCTCCTCGTTGACGAGGTCGGCCAGCTCGTAGGCCAGTTGCTCCTCGCTGTCGTACACTTCGTTGAACGACCAGTTCGCCAGCGTGTACGGTCCCGTAATCGGGACCTTGACCGGCCGCTCGGCGACCTCGTCGGTGAACTCGAACTCCTCGACGAGCCACTGCTCGCCGTACTCGACCTCGTCGGCGACGCTGGGCTTGTCGAAGTAGTTGTGGCCCCACACCTTCACACGGCCGTTGAACTCGTAGCCGTCGATGCGGTGGGCGAAGTACTCCACCATCTCGTTGCGGCGCATCTCGCCGTCACAGATGACATCGAGGCCTGCACGTTCGTGCTCGTGGGTGATGAGCCGCGAGGCGTCGTCTTTCGATTCCTCCCACTCGTCCTCGCCGAAGTCGGCGTCCTCATCCTCGAACAGCTCGCGGGCACGGTCGTGCCACTTGGGCTTGGGGTAGGAGCCGACGACGGTCGTCAGCAGGAAGTGGTCGTTCGGGTGGTCCGCCGGTTTGAACTGGTCTCGTGGTCCTGTCATCGTTATGCCTCCGCCGCCTCCAGACCCGCGGCGTTTGCGAGCGCTTCGAGCTTGTCTTCGAACTTGTTCACCGGGAGATAGAACGTTTCCGTGTTCGCCGTCGCGTAGACGGTGTCGTAGGCGGTGTTGGTCTGCTGTTCGAACCAGTCGATGCGGTCCCGAATCGTCTCGGGGGCCTCGACCAGCGTGTTCTGGCCGTCGACGACGCCAAGCGCCACGTCGTCCTTGGTGCCGTACTCCTGCACGTTGTAGACGGTCTGGTCGTGGTTCGCAACGAGGTCGAAGCCGATGGCATCCACGTCAGCGTCCATCAGGTGCGCGTAGGCCTTCTCCTCGATTGCGCCCCAGTAGGTGTGGGCGACGACATCGGCGTCGGCGGCCGAGGCGACGGCGTCGATTGCCTCGGCAGCACGTTCGTCCTCGCCGTCGGCGGGCGTGTTCTCGACGAGCGACGGCTCAAGCAGGAACAGCGTCTCAATATCGGAGAACGCGGTCACTTCCTCGGCGAGGAAGTCGGCGATGGCGTCGAGGAACTCGGCGTCGTCGCCGTAGTGCTCGTCGGTCGCCAGGTCCGCAAGCGAGTACGGGCCAGGGAGCACAGCCTGCAGGCCGTCGTCGACGTGGTCGGCTGCGGCACCGAGGTCTGCGGCGACGTCGCCGCCGTCAGCACCGAGGTCGCCCTGCACGACCGGCTCTCGGTAGAAGTTGTTGTTGTCGTAGTAGCGGACGATACCTTTGGTCTCCACATTGTCGTGGACCGCGAGCGGGTGCGCGAGCATATCATCCCAGCGGAACTGGCCCTCGACGACGCGGTCGAGCCCGGCGTCCTGCTGGATGGAGATGACTTCCTCGCGCGCTTGGTCGTAGGCCGCGACGACCTCGCCGGACTCGTCGCCCGAGATGAGGTCGGTCTTCTGATGGCCTTTCAGATCTGCCAGTTCGTCCTTGGCCCAGTCCGGGAGCGGAAAGAGCCCAGGGGTCGTGGCGATTACCTGTGTCATTGCCGTGGAGTAGGAAATGACGGGCTTTAATATTTCCTATTCGATAAAATGCACAACAGTAATCAATCGCGATAGAATCGCAGGACGACGAGCGCTTCGTATGGGTGTTTCTCACTCGCAAGCTGTTCGCTCGCCAGGCCGTATTCGCCCGCGTATTCTCGCACCGCCTCGGGGTCCGTGAGACTGCTGACGAGCATGAGCGCTTCGCCGGCCGGAGCTAGCACGCGCTCGACGGTTTCGAGAAACGGGTCGACGAGTCGGCGACCGTCGTCGCCGCCCGACAGCGCGTGTTCCATCCAGTCGTCCCACTCCTGTTCGGACGGCGTCGGCAAATAAGGTGGATTGAACGCCACGAGGTCGAACGTGTCTGCATCGAACGGCTCGACGAGGTCGCCGCGAACGACCGGGACGCCGTTATCGGCCGCCTCTCGGCAGGCCAGCGGGCTTACGTCGACGCCGACCGCCCGCGCCCCGGCGTCGGCGAGTGTCGCGGCGACGTAGCCGGAGCCCGTTCCCACGTCGAGGACGGTATCGCCCGCATCGACTCGCTCGCGGGCCGTTCGGGCCAGCAGGTCCGAGTCCTCAGCCGGCTGGTACACCGACTCTACGCCCCGCTGGTCAGCCAGCGAGGGGCGGTTACCGGCGCCGTTGTCTCCGTCGGCCGCATCCCGGCCGTCCGTGTCCTCACCCATCTCAGGCCTCCGGCTCGCCGACATCGTAGGCGAGTGTCGCCAGCGTGGCGAAGTCGCCCGGCGTGAGCTTCCCGGCACGGGCGCTCATCAGATCCTCGTCGGCGGCCTCGACTACCGCGTCGGGGTCGCCCAGCCCGGAGATGTGGGCCGTGTTTCGGACGGCGTTGCGCATCGTCTTCCGGCGCTGGGTGAACACCGCCTTCAGGAAGTCCATGAAGAAGTCGTCGCTGGGGACGGTGTAGTCAGGCTTTCGCGGCGTGGTTCGGACGAGCGCGCTCGTGACGCGGGGTTGCGGGTCGAACGCTTCCGGCGGGACCGTCTCGACGACTTCCACGTCGGCGTAGTGGCCCGCCGTGACCGAGAGCCGCCCGTAGTCGTCCGTCGCCGGGTCGGCGGCCATCCGCTCGGCGAACTCCTGCTGGAACATCAACAGGAGCGGACGCTGCTCGGGCAGCAGTCGGAAGGCTACCTCCGATGACGCGCCATAAGGCAGATTCGAGATACTGGCGGTGAAATCCGGCAGGTCAACGTCGAGCGCGTCGCCCTCGACAACGGTGAGGCGGTCCGCTGCGATCTCTTCGGCGAACTCCTCGCGGAGGTGGGCCGCGAAGTCCGGGTCGCGTTCGATTGCGGTCACCGTCTCAGCGGTTGCGAGCAAGCGATCCGTCAGTGCACCCGGTCCCGCGCCGATCTCTAGCACGTGCGAAAGGTCAACATCCGCGTCCGTTGCGTACGCCGGAATGCGGTCCAGTACCCGGTCGTCGACGAGGAAGTGCTGGTCCTTTCGGGTATCGGCCCGTTTGCCCGCCCGCCGGACGAGTGCGTCGGGGTCCCGAGTCCCAGTCTCGGTCGTAGTCATTAGCGAGCCGTAGCGGGTCGCGGTAGAAAAGGGTCGCCTTATACTGGTGGCTGTCAGCTTCGCTGCTTGCAGCCGACAGTGTTACGAGGACTGCTCCTCGCGCCGGACGAACAGCCGGTACTTCAGGTCGTCGTCCTGTAGCTCTTCGAGTATCCGCTCGACAAGTGTCTCTTTGGGGCTGTGGAGGCCGCTGACGCGCTCTTCGAGGTCTTCAAAGCTCTCGAAAGGCTTTCGCTTCCGCTCGTCGAGAAGCGTGTTCCGGAGCTTCTTCCCGATACCCGGCAGGAGGTTCAGCTGGTGGAGCCGCAGCGTGATCGGCTGGGCGTCGTTGTAGAAGTCGACGAACCGCTGTTCGTTCGCTTCGACGATTTCCTCGACGGCGTAGTCAAGCTCCGAGCGGGCACCGCTCGGGATATCCTCGAACTCGACTTCCGTCACGCGGCCGAACTCCGTCAGGTCGACGCGGTCACCGAATGCAATATCAACGTCCTTGTCGTCGAGCTGGAGCTCGTAAATGTAGAACTCCTCGACGTCGAGCGCGTACGCGAGCGGCTCCTTCTGGTGCTGTGGCCGGTCGTCTCCGGGCCGCCCGTGTGGGAGGACATCGAGGACAGCCGCCATCATAGAGTCGCCGCCGCTCTCCGATTCAGTCATGCCAGGCAGTACGACCACAGCACACTTAATGCCGGTGGATGCCCCGAACCGCGACACGGAGCGCCGTCG
The DNA here is from genome assembly GCF_009741785.1 of Haloarcula sp. CBA1122. NCBI lineage: Archaea > Methanobacteriati > Methanobacteriota > Halobacteria > Halobacteriales > Haloarculaceae > Haloarcula > Haloarcula sp. CBA1122. Next base: position 9,384 of record NZ_WPCB01000047.1, on the reverse strand, counting down.
CTATTTTCGCTTCGGTCCAGCGGCAGCGGAAACTAGATCTCGACCGCGTAGCTGGTCGTCCGTGAAAGTAGGGATAGAGCGGCGAAGAGCCGAACTGACGATTGTCCTCGCTACGCGTACTGCTTGACGATGTTGAGAATCTCGTCGAGTTCGTCGCCATCGAGCGTGTACCGCTCCTTGGCGAACACGGCGCGGAGCTCGTCGCGGTCCAGCGGCCGCAGGTTCGCGATCTTGTAGGCCGTCGGCGTGTCGACCTTTTCGAGTTCTTCGAGGTCTTCGACCAGCTGCAGCGACTCCTCGGGGTCGAGGACGGCAAAGCGGTTGACGTGCTCGATAGCCCGCTTGAGCTCGTAGCGCATCTCGCGGTCCTCCTCGGCCGCCCGCTCCATCTCGAGGTCTTCGAGTATCTCCTTGGTCTCCGCGACCGTCAGGAACTCCTCACTGACCTTCTCTTTGAATATCGTCATTCTTGCCGGCGCAGGTGCGCAGCGGTGACGATGATGGTCTTCGCCTTGCCACCGTCGACGATGTCGACCTTGTACGCGTCACCCTGCTTCCCTTCGACGGTGCCGGTCTGGCCGTCGAACCGCGGATGGAAGCGGCCGTTCGGCACTGACGGGTCGATCTTGAGGTGGACTTTCTCGCCGTCGTCGAACTCTTCGACGGCGCGCTGTGGCGGCGAGGTGCCGCGGTCGCGGGGCTTGTTCTTGAGCTTGTCTCGTGTTCCTTCGAGGGGTCCGTTTGAACTAGGCATTCTTGCTCCTCGCTAATCCGGTCGCCCTAATAAAACGTGCGTTCCGCGACCGTCACTGGTCACGCTCTTGCAGTCGCTACAGACCCGAGTGGAAAACTACAGCGGTGAGTCGATTACAGGCGGCCGGTGCTCTCGACGGAGACCGACTCGACGTCATCGACGTTCGCAAAGGCCTCTTCGACGGCTTCCGTCCCGCCGGTGTCGTCAGGGACGATGACTGTCGGCGTCAGCGCGACGAGGCCGAAGGCGACGTCCTCGCGCTCGAACCCGTTGATCTTCGTTCCTTCCGGAAGCACGCCCTCGAGACGCTCCTGCAGGTCGTCGAGGTCGACTTCGGGGCTTTCCGGCATGACCTTGATCTTGGCTGCTACTTTCCCCATTGTTATGGCCCCATGAAGCCGCAGTCCGGGCATTTGTAGAGGTTGCTCTGCTTCCGGCAGGTGGCACAGCGGTAGATCTGCTGGCCACAGTCCGGGCACTTGAACGCGGCGGCGTTCGTGCCGGCGATGTTGATGCCACACGAGACGCACTTGCGCGCCTGTTTCTGTTGGCTCTCGCTCATACCACTCCGTATCCGACCGCGGCTTTTAACGATTGCCAAACGCGACCGCCACCGCGAGTGACTGCCATGGCCCTAGTTCCCGGGCAGGATGTCCCCGAGCGCAGCGCCGATTGCCATGGGGACGAACGCCACGGCACAGATGCAGGCCGACTCGTAGACGACCGCAGGCTCGGTCGACCACTCGACCAGCCCCCAGCCAGTAAGCAGCGCGACGGAGACGACGAGCGCCGTCCCGGTGACGCCGACGAGTCGCCGCGGGATGAATCCGAAAATCGGGTTCGCCACCCGAACGTCCTGAAACTCGGCCACGTACAGAATGGAGATGACTAGCCCGACAGCGATAGCGACTGTCGCGGCGAGATACAGCGGGTGCTGAGCGATGTGTAGCCCGGCGTCGACTGTCCCGCCCTCGACAGCCATGGGAATCCCGAACAGCAGCGAGCCGAGCAGCGCCTCCGCGAGGTCGGACCGGCCGAAGCCCCAGACGACCCGGCCGAAGGTCGCTGGCTCGTGGTCCTGGGAATCCGCGGCCGCGCGCATCGCGTCCCGGACCTGCCGTCGCTCGTCTTCGGAGTCGACGAGCTGTTCCAGCTCCTGAAGTTCGTCGAACAGGGCCGCAAATTCGTCGTCATCTCCATCCGGTTCGACCGGAGGGCGGTTCGACTGGCTCATCTGAACTCGGGCTCGCTATCTCGCGTTGGGACGTCCGGGTCCGGGTCGGCACCGGCCGTCGGGGTACCCTCCTCCCAGACGTAGAACCCCTCGCCGGCGACAGCGCCTCGCTGTCCGTCCTCGACCTTCCGGCGGAGCAACGCTGGCGGTTCGAATCGCTCGTCCAGCCGCTTTGCGAGGTCTTCGAGCGCGGTTAGCACTGTTTCCAGCCCGTGGCGGTCGGCCCGGACGAGTGGCCCGTCGCGGTCTGAATCGCCACGCTCGAACGTGCGGTCGATATCTCGAATCCCCGCGACGCCGTCCTCGACCATCCGAACGGCTTCGGCAATGGTAGCGAGTTCGAGGCGTAGCGCGGCAAATCCCGGCGTGTCGCGGACGACGACCGGCGACGCGTCCAGGCTCTCGACGAAGTCGGTGACTCGGTCGCGGGTCGCCGCCGTCGTCTGTTCGGCGATGACCACCTCGACAATAGCGCCGTCCGGCGGGTCAACGAGGTTGAGGCCGACGGCCCGGTCCGGGCTCCGCAGGCCGGTCGCGACTGCGGTCACCGACAGCGACGTGTCGCTGACGGCGATGAGCGTCTCATCCTCGACCATCGTCTCAGTTTCGGCGACCACTTCTCGGTGGCTGTCCGTCCCACCGTCGGTCGCGTCGATGACGATACCGCTGCCGCTGACGGCGCTTTCGAGTCCCGTGGTTCCGTCGATACCGGCCGAAACATCCCCGTTGAGTGCGTGCCGGATCTCGTCGACGCGGTCCATCACGTCCGTCGCATCCGTCCCCCGTAGACGTACCTCGTGGCCCGCACGGACACATCGCTGTGCGATATCCCGCCCTCGTCGTCCGGTACCGAGTACGGCCACAATCATGACTAAACCACTGTACGCTCCGGGTTAAGCCTTTACGCCACCGTCTGTCATGGTCCCGTCTCCGGTCCGTGTCGCTTGCTGACCAGACAGGTGGGCCGTGGGGCCGGCGGTACGTTTTTTTACAACACCGGTTGTATCGCCGGCCATGGATATCGGTGTACTGACGGTCCCTCTGGGCGGACAGCCACTCGACGAGGCGCTGGCGTATCTCAGCGACCTAGGCGTCGATGCGGTCGAACTGGGCTGTGGCGGCTGGCCCGGCGACGACCACCTCGACAGGCAAGCGTATCTCGACAACGAGGACAAACAGGCCGAACTGCACGACCTGCTCGACGAGCACGACCTTCGGGTGAGCGCGCTGGCGACCCACAACAATCCGCTCCATCCCGACGACGACCAGGCCGCCGAGGCCGACCGGGAACTCCGGGAAGCGATCCGGCTGGCCGACCAGCTCGACGTGAACACCGTTACGGGGTTCTCTGGCCTGCCTGCCGGCGGCCCGAACGACGAGGTGCCGAACTGGATCACCGCGCCGTGGCCGACCGAACACGCCGACGCCCACGAGTACCAGTGGCGCGTCGCCGACGAGTACTGGTCGGACCTCGCGGCCCACGCCGGCGCACACGACGTGGACATCGCCATCGAGATGCATCCCAATATGCTGGTGTACGAACCCCGCGGGCTGCTCGAACTCCGCAGGCGGACGAACGACCGAATCGGCGCGAACTTCGACCCGTCGCATCTGTACTGGCAGGGCATCGATGTGACCGAGGCCATCCGCCTGCTCGGCGAGCACGACGCCATCCACCACTTCCACGCCAAGGACACGAAGGTGTACGAGTCAAACGCCCGGGAGAAGGGTGTGCTAGACACAGCGCCGTACACAGACGAAGCGGACCGGTCGTGGCTGTTCCGCTCTATCGGCTACGGCCACGACGAGTCCCACTGGAAAGACGTGGTGTCGACGCTGCGGATGGTCGGCTACGACGGTGCGCTCTCCATCGAACACGAGGACTCACTCACTAGCGCACGCGAGGGACTGGAGAAGGCCGTCGACGTGCTCGACCGCACCGTCTTCGAGACCCAGCCCGGCGACGCCTACTGGGCGGAGTAGCCGATACGGCCACCAGCACGACCGTTTCTGGCACTTACGCTTATATAGTGTCTGTGTGATACTACGACTGGACTACCGTATCCAGTGACACTTATGGACATCGAACTCACACACAAGCCCTCGTACACGCACGTCCGCGTTGCGCTCGACAGCGGCGAATCGATACTCGCGGAACCCGGCGCGATGGTCAGCCACTCGCCGACCATCGAGATCGAGACGACGACCAGCCGGGACGGCCTCCTCAGCTCCGCGAAGTCGATGCTCGGCGGTGAGTCGCTCCTAGCGAACGAGTTCACCGCGCAGGGCGGTTCGGGCACCCTGACCCTCGCGCCGCCCACGCCCGGTGACGTACACCATCACGAACTCACTGGCGAGACGCTGTACGCCGTCGACGGGGCGTTCCTCGCAGCCGACCCGGATATCGACATCGATTCGGAGTTCGGCGGCATCAAGTCGATGCTGGCCGGCGCGAGCATCACGCCGCTGGCGCTGAAAGGGACCGGAAACGTCCTCATCGAGGCCTTCGGCGGGCTGGAAACCGTCGAACTCGACGCCGGCGAGTCCTACACAATCGACAACGACCACGTCGTCGCCTGGGAGGAGTCAGTCAACTTTGACGCCCACCGCGTCGGCGGGCTGAAGTCGACGCTGCTCAGCGGCGAGGGCCTCGTGATGGATTTCACCGGCCCCGGAACGGTCTGGTATCAGACGCGCGGCCTCGGCTCGTTTACCTCGGCTATCGCTGACGCGCTGCCCGGAACGGGTGACAACGACGGTGATGCGTCCGGTCTTGACGACTTCATCTGACTGTCGGAAGTCCGCTGGAGAACAGCCGCGTTCAGGAGAGTGCTTGCGTGATATCCGTCGACGACACCATGCCGACGTAGTCCTGATGCTCGTCGATGACGGGGAGGTGCTTGATGTCGTAGGTCGTCATCATCGCGGCGGCCTCGCCGAGTTCGAGCGAGGTCGTCACCCGCTCGACCGGCGACGTCATCACGTCGCCGACGGTCGCCGACGAGAGGTCCTTCCCGCTTGCGACGGCATCAACGATGTCGGTGGTGGTGATGATACCCGCCTCTGCCCCCGGCACGAAGATGCCGTTGATGTTCTGCGCTTGCATCTGCGTCGCGGCCGCTTTGACGGTTTCGTCGGCAGAAATCGTCTCTAACGGCGTCGACATGATATCCTCGATACGAACGGTCGTTTCAGTGGCCATGGAGTATCAACACGGGCATCCGGTTTTGGCTTTTCCCTCGGGGCGGCCCGCTGCCCTGCCGTCACCATGAGCGTTATTTCGGCTCCGAGTGAACAGCCGGCTATGACCCTCGATATCGGTATGCTCGGCTACCGCTTCATGGGCAAGGCCCACGCAAACGCGCTGGACCGCCTGCCCATGTTCTTCCCCGAAGCGCCCGCCGTCAACAAGGACGTGCTCGTCGGCCGCGACGAGGACGCGCTGGCCGACGCGGCCGACCAGTTCGGCTTCGACCGGACCGCGACCGACTGGCAGGACGTCGTCGACGAGGTGGACGTGTTCTACAACCTCGGCCCGAACCACGTCCACGCCGAACCGTCTATCGCAGCGCTGGAGGCCGGGACGCCGACGTTCTGTGAGAAACCGCTCGCGCCCACGCTCGATATGGCCGAAGAAATGGCCGAGACCGCCGCGGACGCCAGCGTGCCCGCGGGCGCGGCGTTCAACTACCGCTTCGTCCCGGCCATCCAGTACGCGAAGGGGCTCATCGCCGACGGCGAACTCGGCGAGATTCACCACTTCCGCGGGCAGTACCTCCAGGACTGGCTGGTCGATCCCGACGCGCCGTGGTCCTGGCGCAACGACGAGGAGATGGCTGGCAGCGGGGCGCTCGGCGACCTCGGGTCGCACACGGTCGATCTAGCCCGGTTCCTGCTCGGCGACGCCGCCGGCGAGATAACGGACGTGAGCGGTCACCTCCGGACGTTTACCGAAGAACGCCCCGTAGAGGGGAGCGACGAGACGCGCCCGGTGACCGTCGATGACGCCTACAGCGCACAGATTGCTTTCGACAGCGGCGCGATGGGAACGCTCGAAGCATCGCGGGTCGCCAACGGCCACAAAAACGCTCACACCATCGAAATCGAGGGGTCGAAGGGCGCAATCAAGTTCGACCTCGAACGGCTGAACGAACTGCAGGTGCTCACCGAGGGTGACCGCGGCTTCCAGCAGGTGCTTATCACCGACGAAGACGACCCCTACGTCGACCACTGGTGGCCCCCCGGCCACGTCATCGGCTGGGAGCACACGTTCGTCCACGAGAATTACGAGTTCCTCTCGGCCGTGGCCGATGGCAGGCAACAGGAGCCGTCCTTCGCCGACGGCCTCGCCGCACAGCGAGTCCTCGACGCCATCGAACAAAGTGACGACCGCGGCGAGCGGGTCAGCCTGTAGGGCCGCGAACCGAAACCCCCTTTCGGCGGCCACTGGTAGGTCCTGCCATGCTCTCTATCGCGCTGGCCGGCAAACCGAACGCCGGCAAGTCTACTTTCTACAAGGCGGCGACGATGGCCGACGTCGACGTCGGCAACTACCCGTTCACGACCATCGACGCCAACCGCGGGGTCAGCCACGTCCGAACGGACTGCCCCTGTCTCGACCGGGAGGAACGCTGTGGTGACGATAACTGCCGGGACGGCAAGCGCTACGTCCCGGTGGAGCTCATCGACGTGGCCGGCCTCGTCCCCGGCGCACACGAGGGCCGCGGCCTCGGCAACCAGTTCCTCGACGAGCTGTCGACCGCCGACGTAATTCTCAACGTCGTCGACGTCTCCGGCGGGACCGACGCCGAGGGCGAACCGGTCGAGGTCGGCGAGCACGACCCCGTCGAGGACGTGCACTTCGTCGAGGAGGAGATGGACCTGTGGCTCGCCAGCATCGTCGAGCGAAACTGGGAGTCCATCGAACGGCAGTCCCGCTCGCCGGATTTCAAACTCGACGAGTCGCTCGTGGATATGCTGGCCGGTGTCGGGGCCTCCGAACTCGACGTGGCACGGACGCTCCGTGACCTAGAGTACCCCGAGGACCCCATCGCCTGGACCGACGAGCACCGCGAAGCACTGGCGACAGAGATACGCCAGCGGACGAAGCCGCTCGTCGTCGTCGCGAACAAGGCCGATATCGCTCCGGAGGGAAACATCGAAGCCCTGCAGGAAGCCGCCGACGTGGTCGTGCCCGCGACCGCCGACGGCGAACTCGCGTTGCGCAACGCCGCACAGGCTGGCGTCATCGACTACGACCCGGGCGACCCGGACTTCGATATCGTCGGCGACGTGAGCGACCAGCAACGAGAGGGGCTGAACCGCATCCGTGGCGTGATGGACGACTGGGGCGGCACCGGCGTTCAGGGCGCTCTCGACACCGCCGTCTACGACCTGCTCGACCATCTGACGGCCTACCCCGTCCAGAACGAAACGCACTGGACCGACGGCCAGGAGAACGTCCTCCCCGACGCGTTCCTGCTGCGCCAGGGCGCAACGCCCAAAGACCTCGCCTACGCCGTCCACTCCGACATCGGCGACGGGTACATCCACGCCGTCGACGCCCGTGAGAACCGGCGCATCAGCGATGAGACGGAACTTGAGGAGGGAGCGGTCATCAAAATCGTCAGCGACGCGAACTGAGCGCGCGGACGGCGCTACAACCGCCATCTCGGCCACCTATTTCGGCAGCAGGTCCCGAAGCGTTGCCCGAATATCCTCGCTCCCGGGACTCTGTGGCACTTGCCCGAGCACGTCCTGACCGAGTCGCTCTGTCGTCGCACCGACTGAAAGCCTGTCCAAGAGCGACCCGTATTTTAGCGCCAGTCGCGGCGACACGTCGAACAGCAGGTCACGCTTCCCGATGAGCGAATGGGTTATCGACAGAATTTCGACGGCGTTGTCGACGTACTGCTGTCTGGCGTCGTCGTCACCGTAGCCAGCCAGCGCAGCCAGCAGGAACCCCTCCAGTTCGGCCTCGCGGTCGTGCAGCGCTGGCGGGTCCGAGAGGACGGTCGTCCCGTCGGGCCGTTCCGGGAGCATACTCCGGCGCGGCGCATACGAGAGGACAGCACCAGTGGTGGGCGTGGTTGCAGCGGGCAGTGGTACAGACAGGCGCTTCGAGGGGTTCGTGTCGGTGAAGACGACGTGGAAGTTCGCCGGTTCGCCGCGCACCGGCTCGTCCCAGCCGTCTGGAACGTGCTCGTAGCCGCGCCGGAGCGCCTCCCGAAGCGTGCGCACAATCCGCCCGCCCTCGCCCTGGAGTTCCAGATGGAGCACGACGGGACCGTCGCCGCTCTCGTCGATGAGAGACCACAGGGCCGGAAGCGCGTCCGCAGCGCCAGCCGAGAGTTCGTAGCAGACGGCGTCTCGCTCTGCAGCCAGCAGCCGGGCGAGCGTGCCGCCGCGCCAGCCGGTCAGGTCGGCCACGTAGAACCACGGGATGGTGTGTATTGGGCCGACTGCGGCGTCGCCGGCCGCCGTGTCGATAGTTGGTGGGACGGTCTCCAGATAGCTATCAATAGTCGCCAGTTCGGGCGCGAAATACTCGGTCGTCGCCGGAGGGAGGTCGGTCGTCCGGCGACGGTGGTCGTCGAGTGAGGCCATAGGCGGTGTATGTCCGAGTGCCGGAAAACGGTGACGAGAAGGGAAACCCGTTTTTTACCCCGCCCCGAATCAGGTGTATGAACGTACGGACGATAGCCGACCTGGGGCCCGACGAACGGGCCGCTTTCTTCGACCGCGACGCCGGTGTCGACGCCGTCAGAGACGATGTACGCGATATTGTCTCGCAGGTCCACGAGGAGGGCGACGTGGCGCTCCGGCGCTTCGCCGAGGAGTTCGACGACGTGTCGGTGGGCAACATCGACATCACGGACGCCGCCGAGCGAGCCTACGAAGAAATCGACGACGACGTGTGCGACGCTATCGAGGACGCCGCGGCGAACATCCGCGCGTTCCACGAGCGACAGGTCCCCGAGGACTGGCGCGACGACTTCGAGGGGCGGGAACTCGGTCGGCGGTACCGGCCGCTTGACAGCGCCGGCGTGTACGCGCCCGGCGGCACGGCGGCGTACCCCTCCAGCGCGCTGATGGGCGTCATCCCGGCGAAGGTCGCCGGCGTCGAGCACGTCGCCGTCGCCACCCCGCCAGCCGAGGAGGTCAACCCCGTCACGCTGGCCGCCATCCACGTCGCTGGCGCTGACGCCGTCTACCAGGTCGGCGGCGCACAGGCCATCGCGGCGCTGGCCTACGGGACCGAGACGGTCAGCGCGACGGACATCGTCGTCGGCCCCGGCAACCGCTGGGTCACAGCGGCGAAGGCCGAGGTCCGTGGCGACGTGGCAATCGACTTCTTGGCCGGCCCCTCCGAAGTTATGGTCGTCGCCGACGGCGA
>NZ_WPCB01000102.1:0-2110 GCF_009741785.1 Haloarcula sp. CBA1122 | reverse complement strand
CAGACGCCGCGACGACGCGAGCGGGTCCGCGAGTGGGCCGCCCACATGCTCGGCGGCGTCGACGAGGACCGCGCCCGCGAGCGACTGCAGGAACTCACCGACGACCCGGCCACCGTGGTCCGCCAGACCGCCGAGCGGTCGCTCGACGTGGACCCCGGACGGTTCCGGCGGCAGTTCGGTGGTGCGCTGGAGAACGACGCCCGACTGCTGCCCGGTGAAGACAGACTCAATCGGATGCCCGACCTCTGACGATGACTGACGGAACGCCCACCACACTGACCGACCGCATCGAAGCCGCACTGCGAGACGTGCGCGACCCGAACGCCGACCTCTCCGTGTTCGACGCGGGCTTCGTCGAGAACATCGACGCGGCCGACGGCGAGGTGACCATCGAAGCCGACCTGACCGCGCTGGACGGCCAGACAAGTACGCAGGTCGTCCAGGCGATGCTCCACGCGGTTGACGACGTGGACGGCGTCGACAGCGTCCACGTCGAACGGACGACGCCATCGAGCGAGGGGCAGGCCGGTGTCGAGTCCTTCGACCACGTCGTGGCCGTCGCCAGTGCGAAAGGCGGCGTCGGCAAGTCCACGGTCGCCACGCACCTGGCCTGTGCGCTGGCCGCCGACAACGACGTGGCGCTGTTCGACGCCGACATCCACGGGCCGAACGTCCCCGAACTGCTGGAGGTGAGCGGCCCGGTCCACTCCAGCGAGGAGGGCGACCCGCTCCCGGTCCGGGCGGGCGACATGGACGTGATGAGCGTCGGCCTGATGGAAAGCGGCGCGCCGCTGGCCTGGCGCGGGGCGATGGCCCACGACGCGCTTGAGGACCTCTTCGAGAACACCGCATGGCGCAACGACGAGATACTGGTGCTTGACCTGCCCCCCGGAACCGGTGACGTGGTGCTGACGACGCTGCAGGAGGTCCCCGTCGACGGCGTGGTCGTCGTGACGACGCCGTTTCACGCCAGCGTCAGCGACACCAGCCGGACGGTCGAACTGTTCCGCGACAACGACGTGCCGGTCCTGGGAACCGTCGTCAACATGGCAGAGTACGTCTGTGACTGCTGTGGCGAACCGAACGATCTGTTCACGGGCGACGCGCTTTCGGACCTCGATGCCGAGGTGCTGGCCGACCTCCCGTTCTCGCACGACCTGCAGGGGACGCCAGCACCCGGCGACGTGCCCAGCGCGGTCAGCGATTTGGGCGACGCCGTGTCCGACGCCCTCGACACCGCCGGCGAGGTGGGCGTCGACCCGACCGCCGATATCCGGGGCCTGCCGCCACAGGAACGCAAGGATCTGGTTCGAGAGCAGTTCACCGCGCTGGACAGCGGCGAGTCGTTCGTCCTCGTCAGCGACCGCGACCCGACGCCGGTCGGGCAGTTCCTGGGCCGGCTCGCGGAGGCCCCGCGAGAAGCCTTCGACCCGTTCGAGGTCCGCCGAGCGACACCGTCCGACTGGGTGCTGGAGACGGTCAAGCCGTGAGTACGGTCGCTGGCAGTCGACAGTGATAGCCAGGGACATACCTCGCGGGCAGGACTAAAGGCATAATTGTCCGCACCCGTAGTAGTAGCATAATGACCGCGAAACTCGTGACAGCGGGTCGACTCGGTCGGGTTCGCTCATGCGCCGTGCCCCAGCGGGCCGGAGGGGGAGCGTGACCGACCCGTTTGCGGTGATGAACGCTATCGGGCTGGTCGGGTTCGCGTTCGTCGGCGCGGCGAAGGCTGTCGAGGAGCGCTACGACGTGTTCGGCGTCACGGTCGTCGGCGTGATGACGGCACTGGGTGGCGGGACGACGCGGGACCTGCTGTTGAACCGCGTTCCGAACTCCCTGCAGTCGCCCGGCGAGGTCGCCCTATCACTCCTTGGTGTCACCGCCGCTGTTCTGTTCGTGCATTTCCTCGACGACGGCCACCAGCATCCGGTCGTCCTGACGGCCGACGCCATCGGGCTGGCGGCGTTCACGACCACCGGAGCGCTGCTGGGCCATCAGGCCGGCCTCCCGGTGTTTGCCGTCGTCGCGCTGGCGACGGTCAACGCGGCCGGCGGCGGGGCGATATCGGACCTGCTGCTGGGCCGGACGCCGTTCATCCTCCGCGAGG
>NZ_WPCB01000025.1:0-50161 GCF_009741785.1 Haloarcula sp. CBA1122 | reverse complement strand
CGTTTCCGACAGCATCGCGAGCGGCGAGGACGTCTCCCATGGGACGGTGAAGTGCCGAGCAGCCTTCGGAACCGAGCCAGCCACCACTCTCACGAAGGGCTGGCCCGACCTGCCGACCGAAACCACGATCGGCGAGGAATCCGGACAGGCGCTCTTGGAGACAGCCGACGAACAGACCAACTGGGACGGGGATGGGGGCGACGTCCAGCCACGGATCTATCTCGAGGACGGGTCGCCGGTCACCGACCGCTCGGAGTTCCAGCAGCTCACGGATGAGTTCCGGGAGGACGACGGCACGTACTGGCTTGTGCCCGGCGTTGTGAAGCGCCATCAGGCAAGAGCCGAACCGGAGATAGTCGGAATCGGGTTCTACTGTCGCCAGTGTGGCGCCGTGACGGGACACGAATCGTACGGACTCGATGGCTTCGAGTGCCACCCACACCTTGACCGGCTGATCTGGACCTGCAGGGAGTGTGGGCAGCACCGACACGAACCCGACCAAGAGGATGACACGGAGGACGTCACGGACTACGAGCATCTTCCCGACGGCGTCTCACCCGAAGACATCCACGGCGACGAGCCAGACTTCCAGGAGCAGGAATTTCAGGACCAGATCAGTGCCTATCGCAAGCGGATTGGCTCCTTTCCGTGGGAGCGGTAGCTATTCTGTGACTTCAGAGAGGACTTTTGAGTAAAGCTCATCAGAGATCCAGAAGCCAGCGTCACGAAGGGCGTCAAGTTCGTGTTTTAATTCAATGTCTCCAACATTGGCTCCGCGGAGTAGTATCCCGATGACTCCCGTTACCGTCAGGCTGTGTCTCCGAGCGACCTGTCGACCGTCTTTTTCATCCAAAAGGATGAGGTCAGCATCGTGCTCGATGGCATGACAAATAGCAGCTGTTTCCCCGAGATCCAGCTCGTGGAAGATTTCAGTGAAGAGGTGCGACTGTTCGACCTCGGTGATCGTCAGGAACTCATCGTCACGCAACGAGCGAAGCGCGTCTACACCTGCCTCTCCATCAGTGAGTTCGTCCCACACCTGACGCGGAATGGTGATGCTCGAAAACTGCGATTTGAGAAGGGTGAGTTGGTCGATAAGTGCAAGATTCAGCAGCGGTGACGTGTCCGAGACTACAAGCTCGTTATTCGGCATAGTCGAGGTCTTCGGCAAGTTCAGTGTCGGTGTAATGGCGTGGGATTTCGCGGTCTCCGAGTAATGTCTGGAACTCTCGGTGAGACAGTTCTGCCAATGCACGCGCTTTCCCGAACGAAAGGACATCACGCGCGTAAAGCGAGACAGCCAATTCTTGTTTCATTGCCTGCGGCCGCTCTCCCTCCGGAATCTGGAGCGCCTCATACACCTCTTCATCAATTTCGATAGTAGCCATACTTGTCTGTTGGATAACCCGATTATTGAGTGTTTGGCTGCGCTATCCGAATGTGACGTCGTGTAGTCTCACCTGTGCGGTCGAAAACCTCTGTTTTGGTAGATTGGAGTGCAATTTGGCTACGATACGATTCGTGTTCGACGTCCATGACCGACCGGTGAACAGCTGAGGTTTTGTGTCCCCCTCGCGGCCGGAGGAGATTATGAGTACCACAGCGCCTTCCTTCGAGGAGTATGACTTCGACCGCGGTGACCACGTCCAAGTCGACTGGACAGACGGAGACGGCCCACTCGATGCAGTCGTCGGAACCGTTGCAGAAATTTCGTGTTCCGGCGGCAACGTGATCGTCGCTGTCGAGGCTGACGACGACCAGTATCCCGACCACTCGATCTACGGCGGGACCCACGATTGCGCTCCCGAGTGGGTCGAATTGCTGTGAGTGACTCCCCCCTCTCGTGAGAGCAACACCTCCGCTCGCTCGCTGAGAGTGGGGCCTCCACCTCGATTACGGTGGATTACTCGCAGCATTCAGCGGGTCGTAGGAGTCTGCATGATAGGCAACACGCCAGAGTTTGAGAACAGCACGAGTGACAAGTGCTTCGACAGACTGCTTGATGCAGGACTCTTCGATATCGTCTGGATCGGAAGTGGCGTCAGGGGGCGGATGATAGTATTCGAGACCTGGAACGGAGATGTAATCACCGCCATGTGGATGACTGTCCCAGCGGAAATTCACACCGTCAGTGTCCGTATAGTGAAATTTGTAGTCCGCTCGAGTCGTCCACTGAACATCAATTCGGGCGGAGTCAGCACTACGGCGGCCGTCACCGAGTGGGACTTCCAGAACCGTCGGGTTGAGATAGCCGTCTAGCGTTGGCGCTGCGAGCGGCTCTTCTCTCTCGATGATGTCACGAACCGTGAGGAGCGCTGATCGGTCGATCGATCCTCGTAAGGAGTGGAGTTTGTCTGTTCCGTTTCTCTCCACCATCTGCTAGGCGAGAATACTATCGTCAGTTGATCGTGAGTCCCCGTCGACAAACTGTTTGGCATTCGCAATCGAGAGTGATTCCGAACACATGATTGCACGAGCCATCCGCGAGGCAGCTGACGAGCGTGATCTTAGCGCACCTGACGCGACCGACTTCGAGGCGATCAAAGGCGAGGGGTTCGCGCGAGCGTCGAAGGAAACGAGGTGTACGTCGGCGGGCCGAACTTGTTGACCCAACTCGATAGCGATGTCTCCGATCACCTCCAGCGTTTCGCTGATGAGGCCGGCGAGAACGCACAGACAGTGGTGTATCTCGTTCTCGAAGGAGAGTTGATCGCTGCCTTCGCGATGGCCGACGTGATCCGCGAGGAAAGCTACGCTGTCGTCGACGCACTCCACGATCTGGGCATCGAGGTGGCGATGCTGACCGGCGACTCCCAGGACGTCGCCAGAGCGGTCGCCGATGAACTGGGCATCGATACGGTGTTCGCAGAAGTCCTCCCCGAGGACAAGGACGAGAAAGTCCAAGAACTCCAAGACCAGGGCAAGCTTGTGGGGATGGTCGTCGACGGCGTCAACGACGCGTCGGCGCTGACGCGAGCGGACGTCGGCATTGCGATCGGGAGCGGTACCGACGTTGCGGTCCAGTCGGCCGACGTCATCCTCGTCCAGAACAACCCGATGGACGTGGTGCGACTCGTGAAGCTAAGCAAGGCGAGCTACCGGAAGATGCAGGAGAGCATCGTCTGGGCGGCCGGCTACAACGTCTTCGCTATTCCGCTTGCAGCAGGCGTATTGGCACCGATCGGAACTCTGCTGTCCCCCGCTGTAGGTGCGCTTCTGCTGTCTTTGAGTACAGTAATCGTCGCGATCAACGCACAGCTACTCCGCCGCGTGGACCTGTCCATTCCCGAGCTTCCAAGCGGGACACCAGCTACGGAGGCACAGCCCGCGGACTGAGGCCCTTTTGGCTACTACAGGAGGGATTCCTTCGGGATGACCATCGCTTCCGACAGACCGGTGGGTGCTACGCAGGAACCGATTCTTTGCTCTCCAAATACTGGCTTTCCCACTCCTGTCGTGCCTCTATTTCACGCTTACCACGCTGTGTGACTGTGTATACGCTCGTCCGCTTGTCGAGTTCACCCTTCTCGAGCAGTCCTTTGTTGACGAGATCGTCGTGATTCGGATAGAGACGGCCGTGGTTGCTCTCTTGCTCGTGATGGGCCCATGCGGACTTTTCAGTCGCCCCGTCCAAGGACATCGCATGGACGACTCCCCACTCGACGACGTGGACCGGAGCATCTTGCACCAACTTCAGCTCAATGCCCGCCAGACCGATACGGAGATCGGTGAGAGGGTGGATGTGACCTCCACGACGGTCCGAAATCGCCTCGACAAGCTCGAGGGGAAGGGCGTAATCCGGGGCTACCACCCCGAGATCAACTACGAGGAAGCGGGCTACCCCCTCCACGTCATGTTCGTCTGTACAGTCAATCCGAATAAGCTTGACTCGTTGGCCGATCAGATCCTCGATATTCGCGGTGTGGTAACCACCCGCGAGTTGCTTGGGGGCGAACGGAATGTCCACGTCGAGGTCGTCGCCGGCACGGTTAGGGAAATCGAAGAGATCCGCAACGAACTGGCGGACGTGGGCATGACAATCACCAGCTCCGAAATCATCTCCGAGACACAAGTCCAGTCATGGGACCACTTCTATCCACAGTCGGGGCCCGGCGCGCGGCAGGATGACGGCACCGACGACGGGTCGGTCACCGATCAAGGATAACCGGGAGATCGATTGAAATTTTCAAACATCTCCGCGTCTACCGGCACTGAAATCACATTCTAATTTCAAAATATCCACCGATAGCCAGTTTGAGTTGGAATTTCCAAATGTGACAACTGTGTGGGTAACCGACTTTATTCGTGTCGGCGTCCTCCTTCGCCGGATAATCTCCTCGGGTCGGCTCCCCGTGGTGAACCCGGTGAGGTAGCCAGTCAGCGCTGCTCTGGCCAGACTGCGCGAACAGAGTGAGTATTACAGACACTGTACTGAGGGATTGCATTGTCAACGCCTTGGAAAAATCACATGCTGTACTCGCATCCTGTATTCAACACGGCCGGTGAAACCTATCACCGGCAGAGACTTTCAAAAGTCCGTTGCTGAGTAGAAATCATTCCTTCTGAATCCCCGTCGAGCAATTTCTGAAACTACAGCATTATCACGGGATTTCTCGGGATGCCTTCTACGCGCTCAAATCGGTACGACACGGCTCATCTGCTATTTGAGGGTGTCATTTCGGCTTGCAGATCGCGGTTTTCGTCCAAAGAGAGAGGCAATATGCTGTGTGCGAAGGCCGCCGGTTCTCTTCGGCTGAGGGGATGTCACAGGGAGAGTGGACTCGCGAACCTATCAGTTTTAGTGTATGAGATGGACGGGTGCGTTTCGGTGTGTCTGTTTCCCCCGCGAGATGGTGGCGGGGCGCATCACATGCCCCCGATTGACAATGGCTTCGGAACAACGCAGCGAAACACGAGCAGCGCATCAAGCGGACAGAACTCCTGACGGTGAGCCGACGATCTCGACCGATCGACCGGGATCACACGCCGGTCGTCACCCTCGTGGAGTGTACTCTCGGCGAGCTCACGCACGAGGCCGTGGGCGCCGTCAACTCGCACAAGACCGAGATAATCACCGAGTACAGACAGTCGCCTTCTTCTCGAATGTCCCGAACCGCTCGTCCTCGTAGGTTTCGGGGTTTTAGGCGTGTGCGGCTTCGACCGACTCGTCATCCATTTCGTTTTGGTACGGTAGCTGTGAATATAATCACACTGGTCGTAGGTGTATCGGGTCGTCGTGTGGAATCCAGAGATCTATTACCGTGAGTGGCCTGCTTCAATCAAGAAGCATGGGGAACGATTTTCGCGAGACCACTGGAACGACGGAGAGAGTGACGGAATTGGTCGCCGCTTTCGAGGACGGGCGGGCGGGCGATGCCGAATTCGAGGCGTTGCGGGAGTTGCTCGCGACCGAAGACGCCAGGGACCGAGACGTCGCCATGTCTGGCATTCGTTCGGTCGGCATCGTCGACGAGGAACGAACCGAGGCGGCCGTCGACGTGTTGCTGGGGCACTGTTTCGACCAGCCCAGGCGAGTCCGCGAACCCGCCGCCGAGAGCCTCTCGGACGTCGGTCGCGAGCAGAACCCGGCAGTGCTCCGCCCCGCCGTCGACACCCTTCGGGAGCGGCTCCACGACGCCCACGAGTCGACCCGGAGAGAGGCACTGTTCGCCCTCAGGGAACTGTGCAAGCACCACGCCGAACTGTTCGTGCCGCTCGTCGACGATCTCCGGGTCCGTCTCGACGACGGCGAGGCGTGGGTCCGGGAACACACACTGGCCGTTCTGGGGGAGATCGCCGCAGAGCGACCCGAAGCTATCACCCCGCCGTTCGACGATTTCGAGGCGTGCCTGGACGACGACGTCCCGAAAGTACGGTCCAAAGCGGTCCTGCGGCTCGGCTCTCTCGCGGAAACGCATCCGGATGCGGACCGTCCTTCCATCGATGACTTCCGGGCGTGTCTGGGCGACGACAGCTGGACGGTCCGTTCCAGCGCGGCCAGTGCGCTCGCTTCGCTCGCGGAGACGCGCCCGGATGCGGTTCGACCCGTCATCGACGGCATCCTCGCATTGCTGTCGCCACCCGCTGCGTTCGTCGGACCCGGTCCCAGGGGTGAACAGACATCCATCACACTGGCGCTCGGGCGGCTGGGTGTGACCTTCCCACGCGAGGCACCCCGTATCGCCTCGACACTCCAGAGCATCTTCGACGAAGAAGGTGCTGGAAACACCACGTTCGAACCCATATACGAATCGATCACCCGTGAGCTAGAGACGATTGCACAAGCCCACCCGGAGGCGGTCGTGCCCGCCATCGATGACCTTACCGCCAGCCTCGACGCGTCGAGGATCGAACGCCGTCGTTCTGCGGCCAGGGCACTCACGGCGGTCGGACGGACCCACCCCGACGAGGTTCGCCCCGCCGTCGAGAACTTAGAGGCCCGTCTCGAAGACGAGGATCCGTGGGTGCGTATGGAGGCGACCGAGGCACTGCTGGCTCTGGACGTGGTGGACTCCGAAACGGAATCGGCGGCTGAGGAGATCTGCGCGCTCTTTCTCGCCGCCGCGGACTCCCAGGAGGCGATCGACCGGTTCGTCGCCGCAGAGCCTACCGTGGGGGCGCTGGTGGTCACCGAACTACGATCCCGTGTCGGCGACATGGATTCGGTCGACGAGAAGCCCTCCGTGGCAGCGGCATTCCGGACGATCAGTACCATCGACGACGCCTATCGCTATCTGAGTCCTATCTCGATCTGAGCTTCGGTCTTCGTCACTGCACTGGCTCACTCGGATATCGTATTGCGGGCTGCCGTCTCGTGGATGTCGTCCACTTTCCAAGACTTAATCCTCTATTCAGTCAGATTGGTATCTTTATCTTGTATTTGCAACCCTTTAGTTCATAAAATTGAGGTTGTATTTCCAAACTCGGGTTTTTATTGTTAATATCTCTCGTTTTCACTCTAACTTATGCACTCTAGTTCCATTACCGATGATGTCGATAAGGCACATTATAACCTCCCAAAGGTCGTCACCACGGGCGACAGATTGGTGCCCTCGTTGGTTTCGAGAAGAACAAATTGAAGCTCTTGGATACCAGAATCCAGCACGAAGAATAACACTGATCAATTAAATCTTTAAACAAAGCACCAGTATTCAATCTGAAGGGCGTTATTTTGTATATAATATATGCGTAATTATAACTATTTGATCTCGGTTAGATACACCTTTTATTCCATTTCTTTACTTTTCTATTCCTTTTAGTAATAACATACGTACAGCTGTTATCGGTTGGTATCTCTTCGTCAGATAACCTCTTGTCACGTCGAACCGACGTGCAACCATGGCGTTCCCAATTCGCGTCAACGACGTGATGAGCAGTCCGGTCGAGACGGCGTCGCCTGAAACAACTGCCAGTACTGCCGCCGGCCGGTGTCACGCGGGCTCAATCGGGTCACTAGTCGTCGTCGAGGACGGAGAGGTCCTCGGCATCGTCACCAGCGACGACTTCGTGCGACTCCTCAGCGAGGAGTCGAGCCCGGAAGAGCGCTCGCTTTCGGAGTTTATGTCAACCCACGTTGTTTCGGTCGATGCGAGCGCCACCCTCGGCGCCGCGGTCGAAACAATGTTTGAGCATGATATCGCCCGGTTGGTCGTCTTCGATGGAGACGAGCTAGTTGGGCTGGTCAGCACTGACGATATCGTCCGTCACGTCCCGCAAATCCTCCAGCGGCGGGAAATCGAAGGCCACGAACAACAGACTGCCAACTACTACCGACATCAGGAGACTGCTTACGAAAAAAACGACTGGGACGTTGAGGGTACGGGACTCGACGACCACCACGTCAACGTCGGTGACAGAGTCGAGTTTTCGAAGACGATCAGCGAACAAGACGTGAGGACCTTCGCTGCCGCCAGTGGCGACACAAACCGGCTTCATCTCGACGAGGAGTACGCCAGCCAGACGCGGTTCGGCCGGCGAATCGTCCACGGGACGCTTGTCGGTGGATTGATCAGTGCTGCGTTGGCTCGTTTCCCCGGTGTAACTATATACATCTCACAGGACCTCTCGTTCCTAAAACCGGCCGACATCGATGTTCGCCTTACCGCAGTCTGTGAGGTTGTCGAGGACCTCGGCAGGAACAAATACCAGCTCACGACGGACGTGCTCAACGAGGACGGCGAACCGATAATTGAGGGCCAGGCCGCCGTCCTGATCGACGAGACGCCGGAGACAGGTCAGGTCACCGTCGAGGTCCTCGCCAGCGGGTGACCGAGCAGTTATAGTAACAATTAAACGATTTACACACTGATCGCACTGCTGCCATGCGATCAAGTGTGCATTGATTTCCAATGGCTACTATAGCAGACGCCTCCATCTGTTGTCTATCGGGAAACTATGAGACAGCACACGGAATTATGTCACTCGATAGCATACTCTGATATGGAATGACTATCGACGAACTCACCGACTTCGGGTTGCACAAGATGACCGACGAGGAGGTAGAGGGGTTTCTCTCTAGCCAGAGTATGGGAACGCTGGGACTCCCAACAGACGTCGAACCCTACCTGATTCCGATGACCTACGGGTATAATGGAGGGGGGCGTCTCTACTTCTACTTCATCGGAGACAACGGAAGTCGGAAAATGGAGTTGGCCAACCAGGCAGAGTCGGCGGCATTCCTCGTGTACAGTGCGGAGACAGCGTTTAACTGGGAGAGCGTCGGACTCATCGGGACGATTCAGAAACTCCCGGAAGACAGACGTGGTGAACTCGACGAGACGACGACGCCAACGTGGCGCCCGGAACTGTTCGAGACCGCGAGTGACTCGCTTGAAACACAGATATACGAGTTCCAGATCGAGGAATGGACCGGCGTTCGACACACTGGTCTCCCGCCGGGATTTTATAACTGAATGCGTCCCCTCCTCGGAATGAATCGGGCTGCTCGGAGATAACGTCCTCCCCGGCGTGAACGCTGGGATGCTGTCGCTTAATTAAGCGAGAATTCACAGGAGAAAGCCCGCTTCGTGGCGGAGAGCGCGACTGAGGGTCTGCCAGATTTCCCGCTCTACGCCTCCTTCTCGCGAGTTTGCGAAGAGGTCTGTGACGCTCTCTCCGAGCGCTTAGGGTACCGCATCTTCCAGCTCAGTTTGTGCAGCTCGATAGCGACGGCGATGGTCAGGGCAATCCCACCGAGAACGAGCCACTGTTCCAGACTGACAGGTGCGGTTCCAAGGACTGCCTGAGCGGGCGGAAAGTACATCGCTCCGAGGTGGATCAAGAACGCAGTAATCGTCCCGGTAAGCAAGATGGGGCTCTGCAACGGTGATAGACGGAACAGAGAGGCCGTCTCGGAGCGGGCATTGCCGATATTGACCATTTGGAACAGGACGACCAGCAGGAGCAGGTGATTGCGGACAGCCGCCTCCGAAAGCCCCTGCTCCAGTAACCAAATGAACGTCCCGAACCCGATCACACCGATCACCATCGCGGCGACGAGTGTCCGTTCGATCATGATTTGATTGAAGATTCGCTCGTCAGGAGAGCGTGGTGGCCGATTCAACACGTCTCCTTCCTTGGGTTCGAATGCCAGGGCGACGTCCTGAATCCCGTTCGTGACGAGGTTCAACCAGAGAATCTGGACGGGCACCAGCGGGAGTGGTAGTCCGGCCGCTAAGCTCAACAGGACGAGTGTAACTTCTCCAGCGCCGGTGGAGATGAGCAGGAAAATGATCTTGCGGATGTTGTCGAACGCGATCCGGCCCTGTTCGATGCCCGCGACTATCGTCGCAAAGTTGTCGTCGCTGATCACGAGTTCGGCCGCATCCCGGGCCACGTCGGTCCCCATCTGTCCCATAGCGATACCGATATTCGCCTGCCGAAGCGCCGGTGCGTCGTTGACACCGTCACCCGTGACGGCGACGTAGTGTCCCATACCCCGGGCAGCTTCGACGATTCTGAGTTTTTGATCGGGCGAGACGCGTGCAAACACCCGCGTCGTTTCTATGATTTCCACAAGCTGTTCTTGGGAGGCGTCCATGAGCTCGGTTCCGGTGGTGACCTCCTCCGGAGACTCGGCCAGTCCGAGGGCACGGGCGATAGCAAGGGCCGTCTCTCGATGATCTCCCGTAATCATTGTGACAGTGATGCCAGCCTGCTGTGCTGACGTAATCGCCTCCTCGACACCGGATCGGAGCGGGTCGATCATCCCGATAAACCCGAGAAACGTCAACCCGGTCGGTTCTGACGGGGGCTGGCCGAGATCCTCGGTGGTCTCCAGCGTTCCTTCGGCGACGGCAAGCACGCGATATCCCTCGTGAGCCATCTCGGTCGCCTGCTGTTGCAGTTCTTGCCGCGAAAAGTCGCCCTCGCTTGCATCCGAACACATCTCCAGAACGCGCTCGGGCGCACCCTTGACGAATACCTGTTCCTGGTCACGGGTTTCATGAAATGTCGCCGCATAGCGCTGTTCGGGTTCGAAAGGGATCTCGTCAATCTGTGGGTTCGCGTCGAGCGCCGCCTCGCGGGACCACCCCAGCTTGTGACCGAACGCGAGAAGCGCGATGTCGGTCGGGTCACCGCGCCACGTCCACTCGTCGTCGCGTCGGGACAGGTGCCCTTCGTTACAGAGCACAGATGCGCGGGCGAGACGAGACAACTCGTTTGCGAGATGAGGCTCCGGAGGGTGCCCGTCTCTGAGGACACTCCCTTCCGGGGCATACCCCTCGCCGGTCACCTCAAACGTCCTTCCATCGGGGAGTTGAGCCTGTTTGACCGTCAATTCGTTTGCAGTCAGCGTTCCCGTCTTATCCGACGCAATCATCGTACAACTTCCCAGTCCTTCCACAGCCACTAGACGACGGACGATGACGCCTACCTTTGCCATTCTCCGGCTGGCGACGCCTAGCGCGACAGTGATTCCCACGGGGAGCCCTTCAGGGATCGCCGACACGGCTAACGCAACGGCGAACAGGAACATTTCGACGGCGTCGTACTGCTGGACGAAGATTCCGAGGAGGGCGGTGATTGCCGCGGCGGCGAGTACGACGAGGCCGACAATGCGGGTAAATCGCTCCATACGCGTCACGAGGGGAGGCTGTCCGCCCTCAACGGCCGTGACGTCCTCGGCCAATCGGCCGACAACCGTATCGGCACCGGTTTCGACGACGACACCGCGCCCCCGCCCACGGTTGACCACCGTTCCCGCGTAGGCCATATTGCGCCGATCTCCGAGTGAGGCCCGGTCGTCGCCTGCCCACTCTTCGTCTTTCAGGACGGGGGCTGATTCGCCGGTGAGTGGCGACTCGTCGATCTCTAGACCATGTGTAGAAACGAGTCGAATGTCCGCAGGAACACGGTACCCAGATTCTAGAAGCACGATATCACCAGGGACGACCTCTTCTCCATCGATGTCGCGTGTCTCACCATCTCGAATGACCGTCGCCCGGGTCCTGATGAGTTGCTGCAGTGCCTGACTGCTGCGTTCTGCACGCCATTCTTGGATACCGCCGACGAGCGCGTTGATCAACAGCACCAGGGCGATGAATCCAGCGTCAGTCTCCTCACCGATGGCAAACGAGACAATTGCCGCGGTGGCGAGAATGTAGATGAGTGGGTTTTTGAACTGACGGAGGAAAATTTGCCACACGGTGACCGGCTTTGTCTTCGGCAGGCGATTTGAGCCGTGTTCAGAGCGCCGGCTTTCAGCGTCCTCGGTCGAGAGACCATCTGAATCGGCGTCAAGGGCGTCGTATATCTGACTTAGCCCCCGTGAATACCAGGATTCGGTGTTCGTCGAAGCGGAGACAACCATTAGTTACGGGGTGTACACCGGGGGACGACTTAGTGGTCAGTGTCGAGTACAGAAGCAGGGTGTCGTTTAACCAGAGGGGCGATTCAGGGCGGGATCCGTGTTGAGAACGATAGGCTGCTACATCTGGTACCACAGGCGATTCGTCACGTTCGTCGCCGTGGGCGTCTACGAGGAGCTCCTATTTCGGGGATATCTCATCACCAACATCACAGAGGAACGTACGTGGTTCGAGCGGGTTCGGGGTACGGCTGCGGTCGGACTTGCCACGCTGTTTACGTCGGTCGTCTTCGGGGTGGCACATGCCGGGAACCCGAACGCAACGCTGGCAAGAAGCGTTCCCCCTCGTGGAAAGGAAAGAGGACGACATTATCAAACCGCTCATCAACTTCGAATAGTCCGCTGCCTCGTTTCTGACGTACTCTGAGGAAATACTATCTTTTTCCATAACGAAATAGAGTGAGGGCACCGTCGGGCAAGTATAAGTCTTTCAGGAGTGATAACTCAATAACGATGCCCGATCCGCCGACTATAGTAACAATTGAAACGATGTACACACTGATCGCACTGCCGTCGTGCGATCAGGTGTGCATTGATTTTCAATGGCTACTATAGCATGTTGGTAGTGTTCGGGCTGATAACCGTCCTGTGGTGCTGTTCGTAACCGAGCCGATACCACCGACATCACCGCAATCGGGATCGTGGCTGAACCTGTCACGTTCAGTGGAGATATGAATCTGTTCGTATTCGCAGCGACCAGCGCGTTCGGTCGCGTACCACACGGACACACCTGAGGGTTACTAACCAGTGCAGTTGCTCAAAGCTATCAGCAATCTTCCGGAAAGAGCGGCGGTGATCGTTCCGATAAAGTGCTGCTTGGGAGAGTACGCTCACCGCGAACTACCACTCATTTGGGGCAGTCAGGGTGTGTCGCAACGGTTTCTGTCCCACAAGAGTTGCACTGGTAGCAGTGGCGGTTGTCCTGGGTGACTTCTGGGGGCTCCAGATCAGGGATCACCTTGACGAATCGGTGAGCATCAGCCCCCGACTGTTGCTTACTGGACGATGTATTCGGGTTCTCGTATTTCCAAAGGCGTGTTTCTATTTCTTCTATCCGCTCGTATTTCTGGTTAAATTGGTCTTGTAATTGCCGATATTCTTGTACTTTTGCTTGCTTTCCTTCTCAAATCTTTCGATTTGCAGCTCAAACTGAAGCAACCGAGAGTACAAGCCGATTCGTGAGCGATACAATGGCGCTTTCTCTGTCCTGTGGACACTGCTCGCGAGCAGTCAACACTTGCACGGAGGTCTCAGTGACCGAAATCCAGCCCAAGGCAACGGCTGAGTACTGTCGGTTCTGTGGAGACAGGACAGCCGATATCTCCGGCGAGGCGTACACGTATGTCCGGTTGCCCGACGAAGTGGGGCGAGAAGACGGCGTGTTCTGGTTCACGATTTGCCGGGAGTGTACGCTTCAGGACCGCGACAACGTCGAGCAGGCCGCCTTCGCTCTTCCACGAGGCAGATCGAGACCATCTCGTCACCTGCGATGTCTGCGGGGCTGTTGGCTGCCAGTCTGCCAGTACTCGCCAGCCAGCAGCGGAGACGTATCGGCTCGCGAGCGTTATTTCTTAGTCGGTCACAATCAACGGCTTCGACGGGGCAACGCACTCTTGTAGTGAGTGCAGTCCTATCATCACGCTCGACTGTGTGAAACGCCCTGACCGGACATACGACGATGAAGTGCCGCGTCTCGTCGAGCCCCCTTTTGATGCAGTTGCGAAGACAGCAGGCGCTGCTCCGGCAGACAGTACACAGGTCGAGATCGGCGGGTGGATTGGGTAGCCGGCGGTAGTTCCACGAAACTGGTGGGTCTGCTCCGCTAATGAGCAGTACAGGGGAGCTACGAATCGTTTGATAGAGAAATCCAAATAACACCCCCAAAGGCACTGTCTAGTTGAGCGAGTTTGAGAAGCGAGGAGGTCGTAGCGAGAAGTGTCCATGCAACTCGCAGACCTCCTCAGAGGAACGTTAGATGAGGACAGCCAAGACGTTTTGGGAGAATGAGCGCACCCCGCACCCGTCCGCCGGTTTGGGGTGCGTCTCCATACTGCGGGGCTGTCGATCAGGAAGACGGTCGCTATCTGGGACTTGCTGGGTGTCGATCGCTCTCACGGGGCGGTCTGGAATTGGGTGCATACACTGGCTGAAGCACAGAGCGACCCCCCGACGGCGGAGCCGTCGCGGGTCGCGGTCGATGAGAAACAAATCGAGATCGATGGGGAGAAAAAGTGGTTGTACGCCGCTGTCGACACTGAACCAAAGTTACTTCTCGAAGTTGACGTGTTCAGCCGCTGCGGGACTGACCCCGCGGCGGCGTTCCTGCACCGGCTCACTCAGAAACACGATGTTGCCGAGACAGTGTTTCTCGTTGATGCTGGCGGCTATCTGACTGCCCTCTCGCGTCACGATTTGAGCGGTCGGCTCGACTATCGAATCCGGAACCACTTCGAAAAGTGGTTCCAGACTGTGACCGTGCGAATCGACCGCTTTCACTCCTTCTGGAGGGACAGTCAATCCAGCGCGAAACAGTGGCTACGACGCTTCAGACACCACTACAACCACGAACGACCCAACCAAGAACTCGACGGACGAACGCCAGCTGAGGTCGTCCAGAACTAGACAGTGCCCTTCTGGGTAGTTCGCATCCAGATTGAACAGTTATTCCAGCCAAGATTCCCTTGAATCTCATTTCGTATGCATTGAGACTGCAAGTCTCAACTACTGACAAACTTCCGTGGTTGAGACGGTCCGTTGCGTGACGACTCACCTGCTTGGGCGTCGATATACTCCTCGATGAACTCGCTGGACACGTCGCCCGCAATTGAGGCGAGGTGCGAGCGCGTCTACAGCGACGGCAATCCGAAGTCGAACTCATCACGGAGGTGGCGGGAGGAGTGGCCAAGTTGTCGGCTTCATCCCACGACTGAAGTCGTGGGTTTTCGCCTCACAATCACTGTAATTCCACGTTCTTGGATGTAGTTCTTAACGATCGAAGCCACGGCCTGAACCGAAACCCACTACACACGACGATTGGTACACCCTAATCTATGCTGGCCTTGCCAGCCTTGGATATGATATCAGCAGTTCTAGTACAGCTGAGTGAGATCAGCATCACAAGTGGCTACGGACTGGTCGTGTTTTTCATGATTGGCCTTTTCGGAGGTGCACACTGTCTTGGAATGTGCGGCCCGCTCGTTGCAACCTATGCCGAGCGTATGGAAACCCAGGACCGGTGGGCGAGCGCACTCACACTCTATGAGGTGCGTCAGCACACACTGTTCAACCTCGGCCGGACGGTGAGCTACGCCATCATCGGATGCGTCTTCGGAGCTGCCGGCGCGCTACTGTACGGAACCATCGGGCTCGCTGGATTTCTCCGGCCAGCTCAGGGTGTCGTCGGAATCTGCATTGGCGTAGCAATTATGGTTATGGGACTCACCCGGTTAGCCGGCTACCAACAAGGAGCCGTTGAAGGAGTTGTTGCCGGTACTGGGTTCGGCTCACTATTCGCGCGAACCTACACAGTCATTTCAAGACGGGTCGACCGCTGGGTCAACGGTATCGGCATTATCGGCCTCGGCGCGCTTCATGGGTTGTTGCCGTGTATGCTTCTCTATCCGGCATTCCTGTACGCGTTTGCCCAGGGCTCACCCGTATATGGCCTCCTCTCGCTCGGTGCGCTCGGGGTCGGGACGATCCCCAGTGTGTTTCTCTACGGAACGGTTATCCAATCAGTGAGCACCCGCCAGCGGCAGGTAGTCCATTACGGACTCGGTGTATTGTTCGTTGGGCTCGGATACATACTGGTAGCGATGGGACTTATGCGGTTTGGCGTCATGCTTCCGTTACCAGATATCCCGTACTATCAACCGATCGCCGAATCGGAGGCGGTTGCGTAATATGTCCACCTGTACACTCTGTGACCTCCCCGTCAAAGACCCGATTACCAACGATGACATTGACGGCGAGTTCTGCTGTCGAGGCTGTTTAGAGGTCGCACAGTTAGTTGACGACGGTGAGGATGTCGACCTTTCGATTGCGGCCGTCCGTGACCGTGTCGAGGCCGAGGAGACCAGGCCCGATGGCCCCGAGGGTGCCGAAACAGCCTACCTCTCGATTGACGGGATGCACTGTCAGACTTGCGAGGGATTCATTGAACTCCTTGCCGAAGAGGAGGAAGGCGTTCACGAGGCGCGTGCGAGTTACGCGACTGAAATGGCACAGGTGGTGTACGATCCTGACTGCATCGATCGAAACGCGATCGCTGCGGCACTCAGTCGACTGGGCTACCAAGCTCACGGTCCTGACGAAGAGAACGACTCACTACGTTCACGCGTCGAGTTCGGCAAATACCGTGCGGTGCTCGCGGCAGTTCTGATGATGCCTGTGTTGGTTCTCTACGTCCTGTTCATATACCCGGTGTATCTCGGCATCTATCCCGAGAGTTTCCTCTATGGGAGCACTGTCGAGGCGATGGTGTTCTGGCCACTAATTGTCTGGAGCACACTCATACTCGTCGGACTTGGATACCCGGTCTTCCGTGGGGCCTACGTGAGCCTGAGAGTCGGTCGCCCGAACATGGACGTGTTGATAGCTATCGCGGTACTTGCAGCGTATCTCTACTCGCTGGCAACCTACCTCACGGGCGGGCGTGACCCGTACTTCGACGTCGCAGTGATGGTGCTCGCGATCGTCACTATCGGCAATCATCTGGAGTCACAGGTCAAACACGCTGCACTCGGTAACCGTGCCGACCTCACGGATTCACGCGTCGATGAGGCCCGCCGACTCGACGACGACAGTGAGACCAGTGAAACCATCGAAATTGCGAAGTGTGAGCCTGGCGACCGGCTGTTAGTCAAACCCGGCGAGCGGATCCCGGTCGACGGCCAGATCGTCGACGGGACTGCCGCGATTGATGAGGCACTTATCACGGGTGAATCTCTCCCGCAACGAAAATCGGTCGGGGACAGTGTCCTCGGCGGGTCGATCCTTACTGACAATGCGATTATCGTTGAAGTTGGTCCCGAAAAAACTAGCACGATGGATCGCCTCGTCGAACTCCTCTGGAACGTCAAGAGTTCTGCCACGGGTGTGCAACATATTGTCAACCGCTTTGCGGTACTGTTCGTTCCATTCGTACTCGGACTTGCCGCGCTGACCGCCACCGGCTGGTTCGTCCTTGGTAACGACCCGAACACAGCTATAATGGCCGGGGTCGCCGTGCTAGTAGTCTCGTGCCCATGCTCGCTCGGCATCGCTACTCCGCTCGCTCTCGCAGCGGCCACCCGCGATGCCACCGACAATCGCATGCTCATTCTCAACGAGACAGTGCTTGAACGGATCGACGACTCTTCGGTCGTCGTATTCGACAAGACTGGGACGCTCACCACTGGGGAGATGGAGCTTGTGGACGTCGTTGGCGACGATCCCGACGAAGTGCTCGCGATGGCGGCCGCCGTCGAACGTCGGTCAAGCCACCCAATCGCCGCTGCCATTGACGAGGCTGCCCCGCCGACCACGCGATCGGTGTCGAGTTTCGAGAGCGCCGACCGTACCGTGTCAGCACTTGTCGACGATACTCGCGTCGTTTTGGGCCACCCGGGCTCATTCGATACTGACGAGTGGACAATCCCCACGGAAATCGAGGCAGCTGTCACGGACGCTTACGAGTCGGGTACTCATCCAACGGCGGTTGCTTGGGAGGGGGCCGTCAAAGGAGTCGTTACAGTCCAAGATACGCCCCGTGAGAGTTGGGAACGCGTGGTTTCCGAGACCGCGGCCGCGGATCGGGATATCGTCGTGCTGACTGGCGACGACGAGCGGATGACTGAGACGTTTGCAAACCATCCCGCAGTTGATCACGTCTTCGCAGGCGTGCGCCCCGAGTCGAAGGAAGTGATCGTCCAGGGACTCCGCGAGCGCGGGACGACGACAATGATCGGCGACGGAACGAACGACGCGCCCGCACTCGCTAGCGCCGACCTCGGGATCGCAGTCTCGAGCGGCACCGATCTGGCGATCGAGGCGGCCGATGCGGTAGTGCTTGACGACCGTCTCGACGCCGTTCCAGAGGTCTTCGAGTTGGCGAGTGAAACTCGAGGCCGGATCAAACAGAACCTCGTCTGGGCGGCCGGCTACAACGCGATTGCACTCCCATTGGCGATAACCGGTGTGATCACACCGTTGATCGCCGCCGTTATGATGGCGATCAGTAGCCTCATTGTCGTCTTTAACTCGAAACGTCGACTCCTTCCGGCGGACGGAGATTATTTGGCTGAGCCCGACTCTGGCGAACGCACCGAACAACTCGACGCTCCAGTCCAGTCGGACTGAGCGCTCGAACGCCAGGTATTGCCCCTGACACTCCGGCTGAAACTATTGCCGAATCTAGAAGCGGCGTGAGGTCAGAAGCAAGCCCAGAGGAGACTCACCTTGCTTACTGTAGCGGCGGTCTCGGCTTGGTCAAGGACCATAGGATTCGTCGACAACGGGTCCGCTGAAGACGCCATAGAGGAACTTGAAATACCAGAGCACGAGCAGTAGCACCGGCAGCCCCATCACGGTGACAAGGTTGAGCGCGAGTGGTGAGACGACGGCCTCTCGGACGGTCAGTCCGGTCGCAGGGTAGATAACTGGGTACAGCAGAAGCGCAACGAGGAGGCTCAACAGCGCGGGAAGAGTTAGCGCACTCACGAGCCATCGCCGATACTGCTCGCGGCGAGCGAAGCCTATCCCAGCCAGGCCTGAGAGGGCAGAGAGAGCGACTACCACAGCAATCGGGACAGAGAGAACGGCGTCAGCTGTGCCGCCGGCGTCTGTCACGACGACAGTCGTCAGAAGGATGGCGACACCACCGAGATATGATACCGTTCCGGCGATACCGTACCTGCGCAGGTCGGCGGCAAGGGAGGAGCCAGTCTTGGCCGAGATGAAAGCCGCGCCCGTGACGACTGATACCGTGGTCAGTCCGACACCTGTCAAGAGCGCCGGCACCGACAGCGTCGGAACATCGAAGATCCAGCGCCCGGCGAGGACGCCAAACAGCAGTGGTGCGAGCGTGCTGCCCCCGACGAAAGAAGCGTCACACATCCGTTGCCACCGATCGTCCTCGCATTGCTCGCGCAGTTCCGGTGCTATGCCCCGGAACAACAGCGCGAGAACAAACCCGATAACGAGCAGATAGTTGTCAGCGAGCAACCGAGAGTACACGCTCGGGAACGCGGCTAACAACATTGTTCCGAAGGCGACCAGCCACACCTCGTTGGCGTCCCAGACCGGCCCAAACACCGACAGGAGTGTCTCCCTGTCGTCTTCGTCGCTCCGAGTGGCGTACAGCATACCGATGCCGAAGTCGAATCCGTCGAGAACCACGTACATTGCCAGCGCGAACATGACGACGCCAAACCACACCTCTGGGAGCGCGTCAAGGAGGTAGCGATCCACGGAGAGCAACTCAGTCATCGCCACCCACCCACGGAATGCGTCCGTGTCCGGTTTCCTGCGACGGGGCAAGAACGCCGAGGTCCTGCAGTTCCTCTCTCACGAGCCACCGTAAGACGAGGAGAGCCGCGGCAATTAGCCCAACATACACGATGAGAAACACTGCCAGCGTCGCCATCGCTTCCCCGGCGGTCAGCGACTGCGAGACTGCATCACTGGTCTTCAATTCGCCCTGAATGACCCACGGCTGCCGACCGATCTCTGTGACGTACCAACCGGTGAGCAAGGCGGCGTACCCCAGTGGCGTCGCGGCCATCATCGCCTTCAGGAATCGGTCGCTGTCGGCGAGTTTGTCTCTGTATGTGAGGGACCCTCCCCACATTGCGAGACCGATGAAAAGGAAGCCGAGTCCGACCATAAACCGGAACGACCAGAACACCAGCGCCACCGGGGGGTTGTGTTCGTACTCGTTCAACCCGAGTACCTCAGCGTCAGGGTCACCGCCGGTGGCGAGGTAGGAACCGAGGCCAGGTAGACTGACGGTGTAGAGGTTTTCCGCGTGTGGGTCGGTCAGCGCACTGAGATCTTTCGGAAACGCGAGTAGGTGAAGGTCGGCCTGTCCAGTCTCGTAGTGGGCCTCCATAGCGGCGAACTTCTGGGGCTGGGTGTCCGCGACGTGGCGACCGTAGGCATCACCGTGAACGGCCTGCAGTGGTGCTGTAACCAGCAATAACAGGACCGCGATCTTTAGAGAGGCTTGCCAGGCCGTCGAGTCGTGGGTCTTCCAGACCAAGTACGCCGAGACACCACCGACCAGCAATGCGACAGAGATGACGGAGGCGTTGACCATGTGGACGTACATCCACGGGAGTCGCGGCGTGAGAAAGGCAGCTACCGGGTCGGTCAGCCTGGCGACCCGCATTCCGTTCTGGGTTATCATATCATAGCCTTGAGGTGTCTGCATCCAGGCGTTGACCACTAGAATCCAGAACGCCGACAGCCATGCACCGATCCCGACCAGCACCGACGAGAGGACATACGTTCGGTCGCTCACCCGCTCACGTCCGAAAAGCAAGATGCCGAGGAAGACGGCTTCGAGGAAAAACGCCATCTTCGCCTCAAAGGCCAGCGGACCACCGATCAATTCGCCAGCGATTGTCGCAAACCGCGGGAAGTTTGTCCCAAACTGGAAGCTCATGGGGATGCCTGTTACCGTACCCATCACGAAGCCGACTGCGAAGACCGTCACCCAGAAAGAGCGCAACCGACTGAACCGTTCATCGTCGGTCCAGACGTCTTTCCAGGTGAAATAGATGATGAACGGTGCCAGCCCGACCGAGAGCGCGGCAAAGAGGATGTGAACAGTAATCGTCCAGCCAAATTGTGCACGACTCGCGAGTTCTGGGGAGAGGAAAATCAGCCATTCCGCGTTGACAGCACTGTACGTTTCGAGTGGGAGCACACCATGATCTATCCTCTCGACAGTAATACCGGACTAGCATGGTTTTCACTTTCGAGTACCGTACTACAGTGTTTGATGTTATCGGAGTCGTAGTTCTTTAGCAGTCGGAACCGCGGGTTAGTGGCACACATCGAAATATCGCCGGTAACAGGATTGAAACTATAGTAGCCATTGAAAATCAATACACACCTGATCGCACGACGGCAGTGCGATCAGGTGTGTAACTCGTTTCAATCGTTACTATAGCTGTACTGATCGATCAACTACTGTCGCGCCTCCACTTCCGTAGCGAAATAGCTGTCTGTGATATTTTTATGGACAGCGGAGTCCGTCGTGTTTAGTTGAGCGTGAAAAGTGATGCAGACTGATTTCTTGGTACCTATGCCAGAAATCAGCCGCCTCAGTGGGCATAGCGACTGGATTGAGTTGGGTTTTGAGGAACGCGAGCGGACACCCGAGTCGGCGATGGCGTTGGGCATTCAATCGCACGTTGTGGCATTGTCACTGTCGAATACCATCGAAGTACTCGAAGATCTGGGTGTCCAACGCAGTCGCAGAGCCATCCACGATTGGGTTTGACGATGGTTTCTATGCCCAGAAGTAATATTATGTGTCGTGGTAACTCCTCGTAATCATCAAAAAATTAATTACTATATTATGAAATGGTTCTATCTGACGTATGGAATTCACACGGCAGGAGTCTCTTGATCGACTTCAGGAAACAGTATCGGGCGGCGATCCGATCATCGGCGCAGGTGCAGGGACCGGTATCTCGGCGAAGTTCGCCGAGCGCGGTGGCGTCGATCTACTGATCATCTACAATTCCGGTCGCTATCGGATGAACGGTCGGGGGTCGCTGGCTGGCCTCCTTCCTTACGGTGACGCCAACGAGATCGTCGTCGAGATGGGCCACGAAGTGCTTCCAGTCGTCGAGGACACGCCAGTTCTCGCCGGCGTCAACGGGACCGACCCGTTCCGACAGATGGATGTGTTCATCGAGAGCCTGAAACGACGTGGGTTCTCGGGCGTCCAGAACTTCCCGACGGTGGGTCTCATCGACGAGGACAGCGGGTTCAGACAGAATCTCGAGGAAACGGGGATGGGCTACGACAAGGAAGTCGACATGATCCAAGAAGCGGCCGAGCAAGGAATGCTCACCTGCCCATACGTCTTCAGCGAGGAGCAGGCTCGCGAGATGGCCGAGGCCGGAGCGGACGTGGTCGTCTCACATATGGGACTGACTACATCTGGGGATATTGGTGCCGAGACGGCACTAGATCTCGATGCCGCAGCCGAGCGCGTTCAAGCTCATCACGACGCCGCAAAAGAGGTAAACCAGGACGTACTGGTGATCTGTCACGGCGGCCCGATCGCATGGCCCGACGATGCCCAGTACGTACTGGAACACACCGAGGGTGTCGTCGGATTCTTCGGTGCGTCGAGCATCGAACGCCTCCCAACTGAGGAGGCAATCGAAGCACAGGCCCGCGAATTCAAGGAGATTAGTCTCGAAGATGACTGATAGCGAATACTTCATCACTCCTGATGACGTCGAAAGTCAGCTCTTCGATTGGGGCGTCCTGAAGTGGCTGAGCACGCCTGACGTGACGGGTGGCGAGCGCTTCAGCGCTGGCGTCGTCAAACTCGAACCCGGAAAGGGCCATGAGCGCCACTCGCACCCTGACAGCGACGAGATCCTCTTCGTCATCCAGGGCGAGGGTGAACAAGAGGTCGCCGATCAGACACGCGATATCTCGGCCGGCGAGATGGTGTTCGTTCCTGAAGGCGTCGAACACGGAACCGTCAACACCAGCTGGGAACCGTTGTTACTGCTCGCGGTCTACGCACCACCGGGTCCTGAAGAGGTACTCCGGGATCTTCCTGAGTGTGAGATCGTCCCGCCGGGCGAACTGCCGACACCCGAGAACGTGGAGGAGTGAGTATGGCCGTCACAATCGTTGGGACCCTCGATACGAAAGGCGAAGAGATAGGTTTCGCTCGAGATGTCCTTCGCGCGCAAGGCGTTGACGTACACATCATCGACACGGGCGTGGTGGACGACCCGGAAATCGATCCGGACACTGCTGCGAGTGCGGTCGCCGAAGCGGGCGGCACCACGCTGGGGCACCTCCGGGACGATGCTGACCGCGGTGAGGCGATCGAAGCGATGGGCAAGGGCGCAGCGGCGATCGTCCAGCAGCTACACGATGCTGGCGACCTCGACGGTGTGCTCGGACTCGGCGGCTCGGGCAACACCTCGATCGCGACCACGGCGATGCGGGCGCTGCCGGTTGGTGTCCCGAAAGTGATGGTCTCGACGATGGCCTCCGGCGACATTGAACCGTATGTCGGTGCCACTGACGTGATGATGTTGTATTCGGTGGCTGATATTGAGGGACTCAACCAACTCTCCCGGAGGGTGATTGCTAATGCTGCCCTCGCGATGGTCGGGATGGTCACGAACCAGCCAGACATCGAAGTTGAAGACCGCCCCACTATCGGGATCTCGATGTTCGGTGTCACCACACAGTGCGTCCAGACGGCTCGGGAGTATCTCGAAGAACGAGGCTACGAGACGATCATCTTCCATGCGACTGGGACCGGTGGGAAGGCGATGGAGGACCTCGTGAGACAAGGCGTCATCGACGGTGTGTTGGACGTGACGACGACGGAGTGGGCCGACGAGCTTGTAGGGGGTGTGCTGGCTGCTGGCCCCGATAGGCTGGACGCCGCCGCGGAGACGGGCACGCCACAGGTCGTCTCGACGGGCGCGCTGGACATGGTCAACTTCGGGCCACGAGACTCCGTCCCAGAGGAGTTCGAGGGGCGGGACTTCCACATCCACAACCCACAGGTAACGCTGATGCGGACAACGGCCGAGGAGAACGCTGAGCTGGGCGAGGTCATCGCGAAGAAGCTCTCGGCAGCGAACGGACCAACTGCCCTATACATTCCACTTGGAGGTGTTTCGATGCTCGACGTCGAGGGAGAGGATTTCCATGATCCCGACGCCGACACAGCCCTGTTCGAGGCACTCAAAACAAATCTGGCTGAATCGGTCGAATTGGTCGAGATGGAGACCGACATCAATGACGAAACGTTCGCCCGGGCACTGGCCGAACAGCTTGACGCGTATATGCGGGCGGTAGATCTCGCTCCGGAGGGGTGATTACTGCTTCGTAGGAATCTCCGACACCGGACTGGTACGCCTGCTCCCAGCGTTGGTCACCGTCGGACCGTCAGTCATCGCGCACCGCCGCGAGCAGTCACGTCGGATTCGAGGAGAGACATACCGATACGGGGGACGAACGGCCGCAAAAGGCTTCGCCCTGTCGGAACTGTTTAGCCCGCGTTGCTCCTCGACCGACCAATGCGAGTCCTCGATCGGCAGCCTTACTCCTACGTCCTACTGGCCCGCGACGGCGAGTGGATTCTCACCTTCCTCCTCGGCGGACCGGTAGAGCGCGATGTCTCCGTGCGCTTGACGCCCGCGGAGGTCACTGCAATCGAAGACGGCGAGTCCTCGGCCACGGACTTGGTCGAGACCGTCCGCACCGACCTCTCAGCGTACGATGACAGACGGATCAGGCCGACAGTCTGGCCAGGGAAAACGGACGACGAATGAGCATAGCGGTCCCGCCAGTTTCGTCAGTGCTCTTCCGTTGCGAACGTGGCGTGTCGGTTCAGCGTCCGGACGAAGTCCGCCTCGTCGATAGCAGTCAGCGACTCGTGTCTGGATAGTTCCTCGCGGAGCCAGTCACCGGCGCAGGCGTCGACGAACTCGGCCCACTCGTCGAGGCGGAAGTCCTCGAAGTCGTAGACGGCACCGCCGAGACCGTGCCCTTTTCCCTGAAAGAGTCGGATCTCACGGTCGTCGAAGGACAGTCCGAGTTCCTTGGGCCACTCGGAACTGTGGTTGCTGTCGGGAGTGTGCTCCGGACTCGAGAGGACGTAGTAGGTTGCCATACGGTGGATTCTGCCAGTGGGTCACTCCGAGTAGTCCCCGGTTGGACGGTCGCCGCCGAAGACGGCCGCTTCGAGGGTCTCGCCCCCGGTCGCCCGGAGTGCCCGACCGAGCAAGTGGGTACAGTCTGCCTGTGCTCGGGGATTACCCGTCGGGAGCCTGTCGACGGCCCGCGAGAAGGTTCGTACCACGGCATCGTCGGCCCGGAATACGTTCTCCTCACTCGCACGCTCGACGGACTGAGACACGGCCTCGACACACGCCTCGACCTCGGCGGCTAGTTGGCTCTGGGTCGTTCCCGCGACTACGACGTCGGCGTAGACTCCTTCGAGAAACGTCGCCGGGTCCTCGACGTGGCTCTCCAAGGCGAACGCCCGGAGGGCGGCATCGAGACGCCGACGCCACGCTGGCGTCTCGGCTTCGACTGCGTCGACGTACGCACGGGTGTAGACTCCCGCAACGAAACCGGCGGGATCGTCGGGGAGTTCCCGCGTCGCAGTTGCTTCCATCCGCTCCGAGCAGACGGCCAGCCACGCCTCGGTGTTGTCGTGGTCGGCATTCGTCCGACCGACTTCGGCGAAAGCCGCCGCATACACCCGTTCGAGGATGCTCGCCCGCGCCATCCCGACCCACGCGAAGTCAGTTCGCTGTTCGGCGGCGACGACTTCGGTCACGCCGAAGCGAACTTCCGCAGGGTCGGCCTCGACTGCCAGCGCCAGTGCGGTCCCGAAGACCGAAGCGACGTAGTGTACGGGATGCAGTGGGTACTCCGTCGCCGTTGCAGTGGTTTCGATCTGGGAGAGTACCGACTCCACCAGGCGATCGTGCGTTCGCCCGCCGGCGTCAGTCCGAGTCAGCACTGCCAGGAGAACGGCCGCGTCCGCTTCCGCGAACGCGTCGAACCACTCCGTCTTGCTCGGTCCCTCGATCCCTTCTCGCGCTCCGCGGAACGCCCGGACGAGCGACCCAAGCCACTCTCCGGCCAGGTTCGCCCCACCCTCTGCGGCCCACCCTGTAGCTGCGTCGCCGTAGACCGAACGCAGGAACGCGACCGGCTCCGAGACTAGGTCACCCGTGGCTGCCAGGTCCTCAATGCGCTCTGTCATGCTGTCGAACCACATACTCTCGCTGTGTGGCGAAATCCCGTCGGCAGGCTCGGTGTCGTATCCCCGGACCTGCGTCGAGAGCGCCCCACGGTAGACCGCCCGAAGGTACGGCTCGACCACTGCTGTTGGTGCATCGCCCACTACTCCGCGGGTCACGGTCGCGTCGTAGCGGTCGATCCAGTCCGCGAACCCTGGCGAATCCGGGAGTCTGAGGGTTCCTTTGCCGTAGGGGCCCGACTTGGCCACGTCTCCCTGTTCCACGATGGCTAGGGTCGCGAGCGCGCCGGCGTGGAGTGACGCACGGCACTCCCACTCGTCGTCGGGGACCTCCGAGTCAGCGATCGTATCGACCAGCCGGTGACACTTCTCGAACAGTCGCTCGGCACGGTCGAGGTCGCGGTAGTGAACGACGTGCCAGATTGCCCAGCTGTACGTGTCGACCACGAAGGATTCGGGGTGATCGACGAACGACGACTCGGCCGTGCTCCGACAGAGTTGCTCGCCGGTCGCCACCAGCCACGGCCCGAATCGGTCCGCCGGACAGTTGTGGTCGAACACCCAGAAGCCGATTGCGCTCACGGACGCGACGTGTAACAGCTCGGCCCGGTTCTCGTCGTGCTGGAGCGATGTGGCCACGTCTCTCGCAGCAGCGTCGACCGCGTCAATCCAGACGGGGAGGTCGTCGGTCGGCATCTCCACACTCCCGAGGGCCCCGAGCATCGATCCGAACACGTTGCCGAGGAGGACGGACGCGTGACCGTCCTCGTGCTCGGACGCTGTCTGGTCGACGAGCGCGACCACCGGTGCGAGCACCGCCTCGGCACTCGCCGACTCCTCGGCTCGTTCTACGAGCCGTCCGACAGTCTTCCCGTAGATCCGACAGAGCGGATACAGGCCGGGTTCGGGATCGATGGCGTTCCCGTCCACCATCTCATGGAGCAGATGGTCGACCGTCGCGAGTGCCCCCTGATTCGGCTCTCCTCCGGCTTCTGGTCGGGCAAGCGTCGACAGGGCCGTCGTGACGGCGGTCACGATAGGTTCGACGTCGCCACCGACCGAGTCCCGACCGTGGGGAGTCGCGGTCTCGTTGGTCAGTGCCAGCGCACGAACTGCAATGGCCTCGACCCACGCGTCGGCTGTCGGGTGCTCGCTCGCCACAGTCGCCATAGCAGTGCCCGCGACCGTTCCCCGGTACCTGATCGCCGCGTCCGTGTCACAGCGGTTCCCTGCGACGTCTCCGACGAGGTCGTCGACCAAGAGCAGCCACTCCCGTGCGGCGCTCGGCTGGGCGGTCCGTGCGACGACAGCGACGGCCTCGGCAACGACCTGCCCGACGAAGGCCGCATCGAGAGCACTGTCGGGCATGCCAGCGATCGCTGCCAGCGTACTCTGGCCCGCGACCGAATCGACCGCGAGTGACCGACGGGAAGGAGTTCGATTTTCGGGCCACTCCAGCGCGGACAGCAGATCCTCGGCGACCGCCTCTGGCGTCCGATCGGCCGTCAGGTCAGCGTCTCCAAGGTCGAACTCGATACGGTCGCACCAGGCCTCGACGTCGTCACAGCCAGTCCGGTCGGCGAGGGCGTCCAGATGCTCCCGTCGGTCGTTATCACAGAGCAGCACTGCACCGGAACAGACCCCTGCCTCGACCCAGTCAGCGAGCGCCCGAACGCCAGCGTCGCTCACGATCCGTGCTGGCTCGGCCCCGTACGTCGCGACTACGACTGCGTTGGGCGTGGCGTCGATTCCCACCCTGCTGTGGTTTGGCTGACGGAGGTCAGAGAGTCTGACCGTCGCTCCCCGCATCGTAAGTGCCGTCGCAACGCTCGCTGTGAGCCGTCGCTTCCCGCTGGCTTTCGGTCCCGAGAGGAGCACGAGCCCGCCATCGAGTGCGTCGACGACCTCGTCGACGCCGACCCCAGCAACGTCCCCGTCGGCTGCAGAGTTCTTGTCCGAGTTCGGGAACTCTCGGTCCGCCGCAGCCGCGTCTAACGCTGTTAGTCCGTTCCAGTGCCAGGAACCGACGAGGGGATCGGTTCCGTACTCGTCGGGCTCCATCGCGGCGGCGTCCAGCGACGACCCGATTGCTCGCATGGCTGTCAGAGCTGCATCGATTGGGGCACTCGCGTCGGCGATGGCTGTCTCCGTTTCGGACTGAGCCGTCAGGCGCTGACTGATCCTCGCTCGCATCGGTTCGGACCCGAACACCCGAAGCCGCTCGACCGTCCCCGGCGGGAGATCGACGGCGATTTCGAGGGATTCGGCAGCCCCGGCCAGCGGCCGATGTCGAACGAACGGTTCGAGCCACTCCGTGTCGTCATCAGCCAGCGACCTCGCGACGAGAGCGAGTGCGGTGGCGACCGCAGGTGACATTTCGACCGAGCTACAACTGCCATCCACGGCACAGGAATAAAGGGACGCGATGAGGTCGAGGGCGCCCTCGTCAAACGGTTCGACCGTGATGTCGCGGTCGGTAACCACCGCCCTGACATCGGGACCGGCCAGAACCGTTTCGGACCCATACTGCGAGAGCGAGAGGAAGGCTGCGGGCGTGACTGTCTCCTCGACGGTCCCGATCTGTTGCTGAAGCCGCTCGTCCTCGAAGTCATAGCCTGGATAGGTGACGCGTTCGACGAGGGACGTGCGCTCCCCGTCACCCAGTTCTGGTGGACGTCGCTGGCTGGTGAGTTCGCGGATTTCGGTGATTGCATCGTGGCTCTCTGCGGGGGGCGTCCGAACCACGAGCACGGAATCGACTCGGTCATGGAACGCAACGGGCGCGAGGTGACCGTGTCGGCAGAGCCAGTCGAGGCTCCGTGGCCGCGTCACGATTACTGCACCCCCGGAACGATCGAACAGGACATTCAGCCTGTCCCGGTCGTCACCGAGGTGCAAAACCGCCGAGACAAAATCGTCGACGACCACGAGTTCGTCGTCGTCGATAGCTGTTGTTTCTGCGAGCCGCTCGACGGATGGACCGACCCGCCGCAGGTGATGTGACTTTCCGACACTGGGTGCCCCGAGGACGAGTGTAACCTCACACGGGTCGACCGCGTCGCACAATTCGCTAGGCGTGACTTCTCGAACCGTTCCTTCCATGTAATTCCCCACGACCGACCCCGCCGACGACCGCGTCTGGATGGCAGACCCTGCCGAGTATATCTGTTCAGTACGCTTGCTGGAGAATATAACTGTTTGCTGTTGGGACAGATATCCCCGAAGCCGATCCAGCCACCACTCCCCCGACATCACCCGACGATTAGCCCCCGGTGTCTTCGTCGTTGGCAGACCGTCCCTGTCGGCTCTGCTTCGGGTCGCTTGTCTGCGCCGTTATCAGGGCTGCGCATTCTCAATCACCCCACGCTCAACTCTAATCTTGCCTGTGGGAGGACTCGGTCGCCCGACGAAACGAGAGCGATTCGCTCTTCCAGTGGGAGGAACACTCGCTGTAGTGGTTCTATAGTAACAATTGAAACGAGTTACACACTGATCGCATTGCCGCCATGCGACCAGCTGTGCATTGATTTCCAATGGCTACTATACTGAAAGTTCAACTCTATGTTTGTGAGCGTCGCGTGTTCAGTCACGGAATCCCATCGACGGTTGCCGAGGGGACGTGTTGCATACAGAATAGTTATTTAACGAATTATCAGATAGTGATAATATAACGGTGCGCCTCGTGGCCACCGTATTTCCGTATTCCGTCGAACTGAGTAGCGCAATGAGCCGCATTGCGTGGAGAATTCAATTTGAGCGAGTGCGCTCAACTAAGACGATCCTGCTGCTCAGTCAGATACCTGTTTGAAACTCTGAATAGCGACTACGGTCTTGTTTTGCGACGGGATATCCCGGACACTGTACTCGTGTGGGTGCTGCTGGTCGTGTGGATATTCGGCCGGTTGTGGGACATCATACGTTTTGCTGTCTCGGAAATCGCTCAGGAACTCTCGGGTGAGCATCGGTTCAACGAACGCCAGCTGTGACCCCTCTGTGTCACCGATAAACCCTTGAATGAGTGTGTTGCTGAAGCTAGTAGGATCACCTCGGTCGTCGGGGCCACTTGGGAGTTCAGGCGCATCGTTGGGAGCTACGTGTTCACCCATGTCTGTGATATACCGCTCGTCAGCGACGGGCGGAGGTGATCGCGCATACCCTTCTGGAAGTTGAGCGAAGTCGAAGTTTGTCTCGATTCCGTCCGCTGTTTTGATATCGTACGGCGGAAGCTGAGGCCCCTCGACGTTATCCACTGTTGCAGGGTCACGCATGTGAAAGTGGATATCGAAGTGTGGCTTCTCCCACGCTCCTTTGCCACCGAAATGG
The DNA here is from genome assembly GCF_009741785.1 of Haloarcula sp. CBA1122. Lineage (NCBI taxonomy): Archaea > Methanobacteriati > Methanobacteriota > Halobacteria > Halobacteriales > Haloarculaceae > Haloarcula > Haloarcula sp. CBA1122. Next base: position 19,994 of record NZ_WPCB01000025.1, on the reverse strand, counting down.
CCGTCCGGATTCCAGTTGAGTCCTAAGAAGGTAAACGGCGTGCCAGCCGCATCTGGGAACGGCACAAAGAACTGGAGTGACTGTTTGAAATGGATCGTTGCCGCTTGTCCACTAAATCGATACTTATCAGTCTCTACAGGATCGTTTACCTCACTTATCTCTGTCTCGCTTGGAAGCCCTTCGAGTGCCGTGTGGTCGAACTCGACCCCGTGATACCTCGGCTCTCCTGACGGTGTTTCACTCGTAAATGTTCGCACCTCCCCGTTTCCGAGGGAGACTTTCCGTCCATACTCAGTGATGCCACTCGGCGGAAAGCCCGCTGAGCGATTGTTGCTATCTCCAGAACCCTTCTCGTCGGACTGCACCTGTCTGGCAACTGGTGTGGCCAGACCGACTCCCCCCAATATCGCACTTCCAACAAGGGTCGACTGAAGTAGCGTCCGCCGATTTAGCGTGAACGTCGACTGTGCTGCCGACTGACCCTCCTCTTTTCCTTTCGGGCCGGACTCTTCCACCATACTGGTTAAATATAGTCCTATTTACACTTTAAGCTGTGCGCGAATAGAACCGTCGTGTTTAGTTAAACGTATTCGGGCAAATCACACATGATGTCCAGTAACGACACGGACAGCCGAACAACGGAAGGGGACTCAGAGCTTCTTCACGGCAGAGAAGGCTGCAAAGAGGGTGAATAATCCGCCAAGTCCAATAGCGATGATCGGTGCGTTCGACGTTTTGTTTTTCAAAAACGCATCTCCTGGCTCGTCTGGAGACACGTATGCAGTTGTCTGTGTCCCCTGTTCGTAGGATTCGATCGCTGATTCGGCTGCTGACCGTCTCTCATAGTTCCGCTCAATATTCGCTGGGTATAGTTTTGTCCCGGTGTATGTCGTTCCATTATAGGTGTATTCAAATTCGACGTTCGGTTCGTACTTTACGCCCGGATTTGACGCTGTTCCGCTATCCGTTTCGATACCGAGTTCCGTAATGTTCGCGTCCACTTCAACCGAGTTTCGAACTGCTTCAGTCTGCTGAACGTAATCGAATCCCCCGTAGCTAGCGATAGCGATACCGACAACGAGATACAGTACTGCGCCACCCAGAGTATCTGGACCAGTAACACGAAGCCCTGAATCGTTGGCCATGCTACCAGTCTCCTCCGGAAAATTTGATGGCTAACGACAGCCAAGTGTCTTTGAGAAGCTCAAGTAATTGAGGACTGAACTGTTTATTCAGATGAATGTGACGGGGCAAGCAGGTCATAGCCACAGTTCGGGCGCTATGTCGTGGGAGTGTACGATGGTACTCCTGGAGGGCGGAATACACAAGATATCATCATAAGGGCTGGCCACTAAAACCTATATAGCCACTACCGCAGTGAGATATTCGCTGTGTTCACAGCATTCGAACAGTCGCTATAGTAACAATTGAAACGAATTACACACTGACCGCACTGCCGTCGTGCGATCAGGTGTGCATTGATTTTCAATGGCTACTATAGGTTGCTCAAAAATCACGGTACTGTTGATTGTCGCGTAGTACAGCAGCAACAGGTGACCGGTCTAGTGTTTCAGTCAGTGTTCGTAGTTCGGGGACTCGCTGCGAGAGTTCTGCAGGCGTGTGGCTGTCCGATCCGAGGACGAACTGGATTCCATACTCGGTAAACAGATCTAGCATCGCTGGGTCGGGATGTACCCGGCCGAGCGAGCGATGGACGCGGCCGGCGTTTACCTCAGGCACTGTCTCGGAGTCAACAAGCGCTCGTGCGACCCGGTCGTAATCCGCTCGAGTTGTGTGCCGTCGCAACGTTGGAATGCGTTCTGGGAGGTCGAGGTGCCCGACTACGTCGAAGAGTTCAGATTCGATGAGCGCAACGACCGCATCGTAGTACCGCTCGACGGCCCGCCGGCGTTGCGTTGCGGACGCAGTAACGTATTGTGTCCTACTGGTGTAGTCGTACTGGTCGGCGAAGTGGACGCTCCCGATAGTGTATGCGAAGTCGGCGGTGTCGAGAAACGACGCAATACGCGACTCGGTGCCTTCGACGTAGCTTACTTCGGCAGCATCGTACAGTTGGAGGGCAGTCGTGTCTCTGGCAGCACGAATGTCCTCCCGGCGCTGTTGATACGTTTCGACGAGGTCGTATTTCGCACGTCGCCCGAAGTCGTCTTCAGTGACGATACAGTGATCAGTCAGCCCGAGTGCAGACAAGCCAGCCTGTTCGGCCGCGGTAATCATTGCGTCGAGATCCGACCCATCCGAGTACGTGGTGTGCGTGTGGATATCGGTCCGCATCAGATCTCGGTCTCGCCACTCACGTCATAGAGTCGTTGCCCGTCCAGTTTCGGAACGACGTCACGGCTGTCGAACGCGAGTGTGTACTCGTAGAGGTCCGTACGCTTGATCTGTGGTTTCTCCTCGTACTTCGGCCCCTTCCCGAACTGAACGACTTCCCGATAGATATCGCGTTGCTCCGGTGTCAGTGGCTTCCCGTGCAGTTGCCGAGCAATATACAGCGCGCCAACGAGGTCCTCAGGCGAGGGTTTCCCTCTCGAGCCGGCAGCAACGAAATACGTCTTGCGGTCGCTGTCTGCGAGATAGTCGGCGACCGCTTTCCCGTTAGTCAACCCACCAACGTAGATATCGACGTCGTCACCGCCTGCTAAGCGGATATCCGTGACCGCGTTCCCACCGTTGGTCGAGGTCATCGCAGTCGGCCGACCGGCGACGTCAATATCCTGAACGAAGCTCGGTGAATTGAAGAAGTCGTATCCCTCCTCGCCCTGATAGTCCGGGCCAGAACTCCCGCCGATTTTCGCGTCTGGATGTTCAGCCTTGAATGCTGGTTCGTTCCCCCGTTCCTCGGTAATGTAGATGTACTCCGCGCCATTCGCAAACAGTTCCGGGACTGTCGTCGAGAACTGCGCCACGTCGACGACGACATAGTTCCCTGGATCGGGATCGTCCGGAATCTTTGCTCGGCCGAGAATAATCGTCTCCAGCAGTTTCGATTCGAGCGAGTTCCCCGTAATCAGGCTCATATCACTCACTCAGTCCGTCATGTCAAAAAGACCGCTAAGAGCCCTATGGACCAGTTACACTCGATATGTATCCCTCAATATACGGTAGACAGTGCCAGACTGTCAAAGGGTACACTGGAGTTCCTTTTGATAGGCTATAAGAGAATGAGAACGTGGTAAGGAAACAGTCAACGGCGCGGAGGACATCACAGAAGAAGCGCGAGTCCGGTAACGACGAGCAGAGAACCGGCGAAGAACCCGACATCGACGGGTCGAATCTGCATGTCCGCCAGCCGAAGTTCCGTACTCGCCTCGTCGGCTAGTGAGTGCGAGAATCCCCGGGCCTCCATGGCCTCAACGGTGACGCGACTTCGCTTTGCCACGTTAAAGATCATCGGATAGAACGCACGCACCGATAACTTCAGCAGGTAGACGTAGTGCCGCCAGCGGAATCGCCCGGGTGAGTCGGGAGCCGTACTCCGTAACCGGAACGAGTTCACCAGATCGTGGTACTCCTCAAACAACACTGGGAGCATCCGGTAGCCGTACGTGATGAGGAACGTGAACTGTCGTGGAATCCCGAGACTTCTGAGACCCTGAGAGAGGGTCTTCGGACCCATGCTCGAGAACACCGCCAAACTCGACACGGAGATAATCGTTAACTTCAGCGTGTACGGAACTAACGCTCGAATCGCCGCAACGGGATCACCCGTAAAGACAGTCACGACAGCGTACGATCCTAACGTCGTTGCCACGGTAAACGCCATCAGTCCGACGAGGAACAGGCTGACCCGTGAAAGTACTGCGAGCACCGACACGAACGCTAGCAGTCCGAGAAGGATGGTCGTGTCGTAGAACAGCCACGGGACGAACAGGAAGACGACGTACCAGAGTAACAGGACTCTGGGATCCAAGCGGTGGAGGAACGAACCCTCGTTCTCGTAGGCCGTCCGAAGCAAGTCAGCCTTGATCGCCTCGACGGACGTGGCATCACGAAGCGCATCGAGTGTCGTCATCACTGCTCCTCCACGGTCGGTTTCGATGTCTCGTCCGGCGGACTTGCCGTGTTCAGTCGGTCCGTGAACGCCTCGACCGTGAGCGGTGCGGGACTGAGGCCGAGTTCTGTCCCCAGGCGGACCACTTGCGGTGGGTGAAGGTTCGCTCGTTCGAGAGCGGCAAGGTCAGCAAACACGTCACTCGGCGGGCCGTCAGCGATGATGTCACCGTCGTCGAGCACGACGACACGAGTCGCCCACGATGCCGCGAGCTCGAGGTCGTGTGTCGCAATCACGACCGTCTCGACACGGTCGCCCGCCCGGTCGATGGTTCGACCGACCTCCTCGCGACTCGCGAGGTCGAGACTGCCGGTTGGTTCGTCGAGCAGGATAATCGACGGGTTCGTCGCAAGCCCGATAGCCAGTGACGCCCGTCGCTGTTGGCCGACGCTGAGAAGGCGGCCATCCCGGGACTGTAGCGCTTCCAGGTCGAGGAATTCGATCACCTCGTCGACTCGCTGCTCGACGTTCGGGTAGCCCCTATCATCGAGATAGTGAGCGACATCAGCCCGGACAGTATCGTCGATAAACATCTCTTCGGGGTTCTGCTTGACGTAGACGACCTCCTCGGCCAGTTGCTCTGGGAGGACGTCTTCGGTGTCTGTTCCGCCGACGGTGACCGTCCCTTCGTCAGGTGTCTCCAAGCCAGTCACCAGTTGCATGAGCGTGGATTTCCCAGCGCCGTTGCTGCCGACGAGGACGACCCGCTCGTCTGGGTAGACATCCAATGAGAGGGTATCGAGAACGTCTTTCGTCCCGCTTCGGAGTGTATCGTACGACTGCGAGACGTTATTGAAGGAGATGACAGGCTTCCCTTTCCGGTTCACCTCCGGTGGTCCGTCAGTTCGAGCCACAGTGGTGTCGCCGTAATCGGTGAATAGATCGAGGCCGTCCGCGAGCGTCACCGGGAGCGGGCGAGCATCATCGAGGACGCGCTCGGCGATCCGCGTGACCTGTGGGGGATGGACGTCCTGTCCTCTGAGGTCTTCCAACTGATTGAGGGCCGTCTCGACCGGTAATTTCCAACGGACAATACCGTCCTCGACGAGGACGACGCTATCGCAGTATTCGGCGATGAACTCTGTCTGATGTTCGATAGTGACCACGGTTTTCCCGTGGGTTTCGTTGAGCGTGGCGAGACGGTCGTAGGTCTCCCGAGCGTTGACTGGGTCCAGTTGTGCCGCCGGTTCGTCGACGACGAGGATGTCGGGGTCTAGCGATAACGCTGCTGCCAGCGCAACCAAGTGTTTTTGCCCGCCGGAGAGTTCCCAGACGAAGCGGTCTTCCAGCCCGCTCAAATCGAGCAGATCTAGTGTCCGGTGGACTCGTTCGCGGTAGTCCTCGTGTCCATAGTTCATCGGGGCGAAAGCGACTTCCTCGAATACAGTCGGACTGACGAGCTGGTTATCGAACTCCTGGAACACGTAGCCGACGTGCTGTGAGAGCTCTGCAACAGAGCTCTCGGAGACATCGTGTCCAGCGACGGTAACTTGTCCTCGCATATCACCCTCGTAAAAATGCGGGATGATTCCGTTAAACGACTTACACAGCGTCGTCTTGCCGGAACCGTTCCCACCGATGATGGCGACGAACTCACCGGGCTCTATCGTCAGCTCCGCTCCGGTCAACACAGCTTCGTCAGCACCGGGATACCGGAACTGCAGTTCGTCAACGGCAATTTGAGAGTCGTGTGTCGCTGTCATCATCTTACGCCGTTTGCGTTGCGCGGTACCAGACGATGGTGGCGACGATAGCGGAGACGACGATCGGAACTGCGATGTAACTCTGACCGAACGTCGCGAGGAATTCCGGCTCCCAGACTACGTTGACCGCCCCGCCGACTTCGCTGGCAGCCTCGGCCACGAAGGCGAGCGGGAACGCGATAAGCACCGCCAACAGCGCCTTCGGGGAAAAGCCACGCCACATCGACCCGCCGCGTTCACCCTCAAACGGTTCCATACCGAGCAGCGGTTCGACTTTACCGTGGAGTTTGGGGTAGAGATACAGTGCGGGGATGACGCCGAAAAGAGTCCCCGTGATTAGCATCTGTGTGAGGAAGTCGACCCCTTCGAGCACGATAATGCTCTCGGGGAGGCCGGGTACGGCTTCCAATTCTTCAACCCCGATATACACCTTCCCAATGTCGATGAACGTAGCGAAGAACTCTTCGAGTGCCTCAGCCAGAAACACGACAATTGCCAACTGTGTGGTGTTTTCCGGGTCCTGAAGCAGTTTCGCGGCGAAATAATAGCAAACCGGAATGAGAAGCAATCCCTCCATGGCACCCAGACCATCGAACTCACCGAGCAGTATCTCTCCGAATACGATTTCGCCAACAGGAACGGCTACTGCAGCCCAGTAGGTCCTGAAAAGTAGCACCAGCACGATCGGGATAAAGATGAAGCCACCAACGCCCAGTTCTAGCGGTCCGACCGTGAACTCGGGCATGATTTCTGTGAACGCATTCTGCAACCCGGTAAGGGACATAACGAGTATGAACACCATCATGTCCTGTTTACCAAACGATAACCAACTCTCCGTATCAGCCGAGAGTGTGCTCATGCTACACTGGAACGCATACTGAGGACGTGTTTGAACATTTATAATATATATACTGATTACTATGAACCGTCCACCGTGACTCGTAATACTATATACGGCCCTGTTTAGAGGTCTCCAATAACGTGGGGTGGTGTCTGTGTCGGCTGAACAGGACCGGTCTGTGGGGGTCTCTGGTCGAGTTCGTTTTTCCGATAGCTACCGACTCGGCCGACCTGCACCGCGTCGAAACAAGGCCCGTCGATAGCAAGTACTGTTGGTTACTACGACAGAGTAGTTCTGGAACGGTCAGTTCCTGAAGGAGACAGTTGCAGAAGGGCCATCCGTGGCGGGACCCGGTCAGCAGTTCTGGAGTCGGCCACCAACCTGAACAGTGATGCCCTCTTCGCGAGCGTAGTCTGCGACGGCCTCGAACGGGAGACCGAACGAGTCAATGGTTGCCTCGTGTGGAATCGGCCAGTGATCGCTGTAGACGACGTAGGAGTTGGTGGCAAGTCTGTACTCTCGGTCGGCTTCGAGACTCTGGCCGTTGACAGCCACACCGATTAGCCGTCCAGCCTCGGAATCGTACTCGACGGTCATCCCGCTGACGTCGCCGTGCCAGAGCCGTCCGTCCTCGCGGTGTGGACGGAAGGCCGCCTGCAAGAGGGTTCGTAGTTGTTCACCGGAGACGCCGAGGACTTCTACCGTACCGCCGAAGGGGTGTACGCTGGCCACCTCGCCAGCAGTGACCTCGCCGGACAGGGGTCGCCCCGTTCGAAGGCCACCATTGTGGACGAAGCTGACGTCAGTATCAGCCGCCCAGCGATAGGCGTCAGCCACGAGGTTGCCAACGCGGCTCTCGCCGCGGGTTCGCCGGTCGAGGCCTCGATGGATCGGATCGTCGACAGTGGCAACAGTCTCCAGCAGACCGACATCGGCCAGCCGTTCGCGGGTCATGTCGGCCACGGACTCGTCGATAGGTCCCTCGGCTGTCGAATGACGGGTGGCAATCGGCGAGCGGTCCCCGTCGAAGAGTTCGACTTCCCAGACCACCTGCCCGTTCGCTCCGGGGCGGACAACCAGTGTTCCGTCGACAGCCTCGTGGCGCTCCCTGTGGACGTGGCCGCCGAGGACCGCGTCGACACCCTCGACGGCCGCAACGTCGGTCTCTAAGTCGTCTCGCAAGTGTGCGAGGACGACGAAATGATCGACACTGTTGCCGAGTTCGCTGACCGCTTTCCGCACGCTCTCGACAGGATTGGTCACGTTCAGCTCTGACGCGCCGGAAGCAATCCGGGGAGTCGCGGGATCGACTACGCCGACGAATCCGACTCGCCGGCCATCTCGATGCAAGACTGTCGTCCCGTCTAATCCGGCGAAGGGAGCGCCACCCTCACTCTCGCTTTCGTAAACGTTCGCAACGACCCACTCCTGTGGACTCTTCGAGACCACGTCCAGAATGGGAGCAGTCCCGAAGTCAAAATCGTGGTTCCCTACCGTCTCAACGTCGGTACTCACTGCCTGGAAAAACGCCAGTGCTTGATACCCCTCGTAGTAATGGGCGAGGACACCCGGTGCAGTGTTGTCGCCGGTGCCAGCGACTACAGTATCCTCCCCGCGGATTGACTGGATCGTTCCGGCAAGCCGACCCATCCGCACGGGGTCGTCGCAAGCGTTCTCAATGTCAGAGTAGTGGAGCAACCGGATCGACATCTTTCGGAGCCGATTCCAGCGGGGCATAGAAGTGGATACCGTTTGTGGCTTCTTGGCAGGGGGCCGATAGCAGAAGCTCTCGATTCTGGAAGGGCGTACGTTCGTTCAACGGTGTACACCGGATTCAGAGCCACCAGTTTGCGGAATGCCGGTAGCAGGACGAGCAGAAATCCATCATCCAGATGAGTGTCCCCATTGAAACTGTCGTCCCGCTAAGTACCAACAGGACTGAAAGATTCGCCGCGATAATTAGAATGGATCTGGGAGGTATTCGCGCGGAATGGAGTTCCGCACAGTAACGAGTGGGTCGACGACTTGGCTGATTTCGAGGCCGCCAACGAGGCTCGAAAAGAGGTAGGCGTCGGTCAGCGTGTACTCGTGTTCGGCAGCGAGCAATCCGATGAGGTCCTCGTTTGCCGTCTTGACCGCATCTTCCATCGTTTCGGCACTTGCAATCGTCTTCCACGCGTCACCGGTGTCGACGAGTGGGCGCTCAAGATCGACAGCGGCATCCGAGATTACTGAGACGGTGACGTCGATCTCGGTTCCGATTTCGGCACCAGTGCCACACATTTCACCGTCTGCCATCGCGGCCTTCGAGTCACCCATCGCTAACATCGCACCGTCCTGGAACACCGGAAAGTAGGCCGTCGTCCCGGTGGTCATATCCGTGGTATCGAGATTTCCGCCGTGGTCGTGTGGCGTCAGAGTCGACATCGATTCCTCGGACGTTGCCACGCCAATGGTCCCGATGACGGGATCGACTGGTACCTCTATATCCTTGAACGAGAGTGCCTCCCCGTCGTCGGTTATCTCCGTCACGCGCGTCGCTGGGTGTTCGATGTCCTCGTGATCCTGGAGGAGTCCAAACCCCGGTGCCGTAATTACGCGACCCAGATCCTCGGTGACTCGGACGTCTTCGATCTCAACCTTGAGGACGTCGCCGGGTGTAGCTCCCTCGACAGCAACCGGCCCTGTAGCCGCATTCACTTCTTCAGGGATCGCATCCAGCAGATCAGCGTCTGATTGAACGGCTTTGTTCAGGCTATCGATGGTTTCGAATGTGAGCGATTCCCCGTCTGCAGCCGTATACAGCGGTTCCATATTCGGGGCGAACTCGTAGACGTGGCCGTCTTCGTATGATATGACAGTCCGTGTCATCGTATGGTTTCGTTGAAAACTGTCACTTATAAATCTATTTGAGTGCAATCCGCTTTGTCTCGTTTTTTCCGCACTTCAGACGGTCTGGCTCCAGTCCCACGAGAATCTAACGGGCCGTCTCATTTTGATTCGTCGACCAGCGTTTTGAGTTCCACCAGTCGCGGCAGTTCTGTGACGCCGCTGAGTACGACTAAAACCGACAGCGTGTCCCGGTCCGGCGTCGGCATATCACCGCTCCGTACCTCCGGTGACTGCAGTTCCTCCGTGAGCCATCGCCGCCCGTCGGTAACGGCATCCCGGATCAACCACGCGGGCGGCCCTGCAAACACGGCCAGGGCTCTGTCGACCGAATCCAGCTCGCACTGGGCCGTCAGTTTGCCGCGTACAGCGCGGCGAAGTGTCGTCTCGACGGCGTTGTATGCCTCGATTTCGTCGACGTCGTCCGAGTTGTCGCCGAGAAAACGGTTCTTGAGCTGGTCTATGACTGTCTCGTCACTGCCGCCATCGTCCGCTTGCAGGTCCTGACTGGCGTAGCCAAGCGTAGTGAAACCCGAATCCGAGAGAGTGTTGATTATTTCGCTGGCGTCGACGACGCTCTGGCCGACTGCGTCGGATGCCGTCGCCTCACCCGCTGCGAATAGTGCACCCAGCCGTGTCACGACAGTCTCGTTCAGCGTCTCGGCGGCCTCATCGACCGTCTGCCCGCTCCCGAGCCACGCTTCGTTGTCGAACAGTATCTGCCCGTCGACGGTCGGTTCCAGCGCCCGGAGTGCTTGGATGGTGTTGGCGGCTGCTTCGTCGTCCCTGCCGGCGGGTAACACCGACAGGCAGTAGACCGGGATCGTGTAAATCTCTCTGAGTGCGTCGGCAATGTGGGCCGTAGCGCCACTGCCCGTCCCGCCCGCAAGTCCGGCCACGAGGACGAGAGCGTCGATATCGCTCGTTACCAGTTGGTCTATCGGCCGGCGCACTTCGAGCCGTTCGTCTTCGATGGCGGCAGTACCGTTCGTCCGGTCCCCGTTCGTTCCGGCCCCGTTTGTTTCGGAGAGCCCGAAGGCATGCCGCCGGTCGTCCGGAAGTGCGTCGAGTTCGTCGAGCGCTTCGGTGTCCGTATCGACGGCGCAGGCCGCGCCGAGATACGTCGTCTCGCGGCGTTCGTTGTCCTGCCACAGCCGCTCGACGATCCGTCCCCCGGCACCACCGATTCCGACTGCCGCGACTCGCATACGTCGTGTTTAGTGTCGGCTGACATTAATAGTCCGACTCGGTGCGAGGCAACCATTGGGACTTCGTAGTATGATGATTTACAGCGGAAGCGACAGGGGAACTTCAGGAGCGCCTCTCGGGGCTGGTGTTCGGGAGCGATACTGTCATCGGCTGGTGACCAGAGGCCTTTCGTACGGCAAGCGCTGAGAGGGGCCGTGTCACAGGACCTCGCCAACGAACCATCCGATTCCCTGTCCGTCACCATCTCCGGCGGGTCGATGGGCGGCCTGTTTACCGGCATCGCTCTCGACAGTGCAGGCCACGACGTGACGGTCGCCGAGCAATCGGCCGGCGACCTCCGAAGTCGCGGCGGCGGCATCGTCGCCCAGCAGTCGATCCGACAGTTCCTCTCACGACACGACATCGTCGACCCGGCGACCATCACCACCCGAGCCAGTGAGCGGCGGTTTCTGACTGCTGACGGCGATGTACGGACGTCGACACCGGATTCGATGGTGTTCACCTCCTGGGACGCCGTCTACCGTCAATTTCGGGCGGCGTTCCCGGACGACCGGTACCACGCCGGTCGGACTGTCACCGGTCTCAGGGCCACAGACGGCACGGTTCGATTCGCCGATGGGGACCGGACCGCGGCCGATCTGGTCGTCGCTGCCGACGGCGGGCAGTCGACGGCCCGTGCGCAACTGTTTCCCGAGACCGAACCGGAGTTTGCCGACTACGTCGCGTGGCGTGGTGTCGTCCCGGAGGCGGACGTTTCGGATGCAGTCATCGACGCGTTCGACGGCCGCTTCACGTTTTATCAGGGAGAGCGAACGCTCATCCTCGCGTACTTCATCCCAGGCGGCGATGGCAGCACAGCACCCGGTGACCGCCGTCTCAACTGGGTCTGGTACGACACACTCCGCGGGCGCGAGCGTGATACTATCTTTACCGACACGACAGGAGCAAGCCAGCAGTTCAGCGTGTCGCCGGGGCACCTCCAAAACCCGGTCGAAACGCGCCAGCGCGAGCGGGCGACCGAGATACTGCCGCCCGTGTTTGCCGACCTCGTTGCAACAACAGCAGCGCCTTTCGTGCAGGCGATTTACGACCTCCGGATCCCCCGGATGACAGTCGATAGGGTCTGTCTGCTCGGTGATGCGGCGTTCGTCGCCCGCCCACACACTGCCGCTGGCACTGCGAAGGCGGCCAGCGACGCCGTCGAACTAAAAGCCGCTCTCGACCGCCACAGTTCGCTCGGAGACGCGCTGGCGTCATGGGACGACGCCCGGACCGACTACGGAGAGCGTCTCGTTGCGCAAGGCAAGCGAATGGGCGACGAACGGTTGTCCCTCGGGAGTTGATGGACTACCGTTCTGCGTGTCTCGGGTCTGGGTGCAGTACTGGCTCTTCGATTGCGGGCTGTCTTCTCGCCGTGTAAGAACGAACGGTATGTTACTTGTCTATGGCTCCGGTAATCAGCGTATGACACTCGTTGTGCCGTTCGACGGCTCCGAACTGGCCGAGGCAGCACTCGTTCGGGCGACGGAGTTCGGCACCGTCTTCGAAGAGGACGTGTTGGCCATCAGCGTTATTCGGAACGAGAATGCCAAGTACGCCCGAGAACGCGACTGGATCGGGCCGAACGAAGAATTCGATCTGGAGACAGTCGTCACCTCACTGCACGAGCAGGTGATGGACCTGTGTCCGAGTTCGGATTTCCGACATACAGTCGTGGATCGGTACGCGCCGGCCGGATCGGTGGCGAAAGCCATCCGTAAGATGGCCAAGAGAGAAGGCGCGTCAATGGTATTCATCGGAAGCGAAAACGCCGGCCACCTAGTCACGAGCATCAGCAGTGTCGGCGGGTCGATTGCATCGGACGACGCCTACGACGTCGTCATCGTTCGCCATCGGAACCCGTCCAAGATCGCCCAACTCAGGAACACGTCCCCGCACAGACAATCGAAATCCGATTTTTATCTCCCGGAGTAGGTACCGATAGTCTTCGGCAAGTCAATACTGTTGGCTGTAACTATTTTAAGATATTCGCCACCCCGGGTGGCGAAATTCTTTACAGACTTACAGCCGACAGTAAAGTATTGAAAACAGAAGCCCGTCCTTAGACCCTTTTTCGCCGAATATCTTCGTGCCCCGTCTCACCAATTGGGAACCTGTAGTATCGTTCATTTAGCAAAGGCCGTGGGTCCCACGTATGCAGATACGCGCTGTCCAACGGAGTGATGTCCGGTGAAACTGTCACGGCGGGACTTCCTGACCGCGGCTGGCGCAGGGACGGTCGGCGCGCTCGCCGAAGGTGCTTGGGGCGCGACACAGTCCACGGAACCGATAACGAGCGTGGACAACCCGCTCAAATCCTATCCGAACCGGGACTGGGAGCAGGTGTACCACGACATCTACGCCTATGACGAGGTGGACTGGACGGTGTGTCACCCCAACTGCACCCAGTCGTGTGCGCTGAACTTCTACATGAAAAACGGCGTCCCGATACGGGCCGAGCAGGTGTATCACAACGAGGAACCCTCGGTCGGCCCGTCGGGCTACGAGGACGCCGGCGTCAGCCAGCACTGGAACCCCCGTGGCTGTATGAAGGGGCTCTCCCTGCACCGCCGGACGTTCGAGCCGTCGCGCATCAAGTACCCGATGGTCCGCAAGGGGTGGGACCCCGAGGACCCTAACCCCGAGGGCCGCGGCGAGGACGAGTTCGAGCGCGTCTCCTGGGACGAGGCCATCGACCTCATCGCCGAGAAGATGGCGAACTTAGAGGACAACAAGCGGTTCCACATCTTCAACGCCATCAAGGCAGATGGACTGTTCACCCGGCACGGCTCGGGCCGCCGACTGGCGTCCATCTTCGGCGGCTGTGAGTGGACCGAGTACGACTGGTACGCCGACCTGCCGCCGGGCCACGTCATCACCACTGGTTACCAGACATCCGATTCTGACGCCGTCGCCTGGCGCAAGGCCGACTACACCATCATTCAGGGGAAGAACCTCATCCACAACAAACTCGCGGACAACCACTTCCTGCAGGAGACCCGCGAGCGCGGCGGCAAGATGGTCGGCGTCTATCCGGACTACTCGCCGACGGTCCAGAAGTGCGACCGGTGGCTCCCGATCCGCCCCGGGAGCGACCCGGCGTTCGCCCTCGGCATGGCCCACGTCATCATGGCCGAGGAACTGTACGACGCCGAGTTCATGCGGAAGTTCACGAGTCTTCCCCTACTCATCCGGGAGGACACGGGCAAATACCTTCGCGCACACGAGGTGTTCGAGGACGTCGAACCGCCCGCGGAGGACATCGACGAGCAACACGAGCACAACGACTGGGGCGACTTCGTGGTGCTGGGTGAGGACGGCCAGCCCGTAGCGATGACCCGCGAGGAGGTCGGCGAGGAGATGCCGACCACGCCACAGCTAGACGTCGACAGCGAGGTGGCACTGACCGATGGCTCGACTGTCGCCGTCAGGAGCGACTTCGCCCGCCAGCGGGACAACATCATCGAGAACTACGACCCGGAGACGGTCGAGGACATCACCACGATTCCGGCGGACAAGCTCGCCCAGACGGCGCGGGAGTTCGCCGACGCCGAGAAGGGCCAGTGGTTCACCGGCGAGGGGATCAACCACTGGTTCCACTCCAACGACGCGCTCCAGCGGGCGGTGTTCCTCGTCCAGGCGATGCTGGGCAACATCGGCGACGCCGGCCAGGGGTACTACAACTACTCCGGCCAGTACAAGATCGAACTGCTGGACGGGTACCCCCACTACGTCAACCCGGACGGCAACGCCGCCCACGGGATGTATCCGGCTACGCCTTCGCCTTCTTCGGCGGCGAGAAACTCGACCCCCACGAGATTCGCGGCGACTTCGACCGCGAGATGGACCTCGTCCCTCAGGGCGACGCCGAGGAGCCGGTGATGCCGAAGAACGCCGGCTCGTACACGATGTCTAAGCCGTCGATCCTGTGGACGATGAACTGCAACCTCCTGAACCAGACCAAACATCAGGAACACGTCATCGAGAACTTCGTCAAACACCCAGACACCGAGAACGACCTGTTCATCGTCTCGGACATGCACATGACCTACTCCGCCAGACACGCCGACATCGTGCTCCCGGTGCCGTCCTGGCTGGAGTGTGAGTACCCCGACATCACCATCGGGCCGGAGAACCCGTTCGTCCAGATGGACCACGGCGTGATGGACCCCATCTACGACACCAAACAGGACGGGGAAGCCGTCGCGATGGTCGCCGAGAAACTGGACGAGAAGATTCCGCCCGAGGAGCGAAACGTCGACTCCTACCGGGCGTACTTCGAGGAGTTCCTGGAGGAAGACGGCGACGTCAAGAACTACATCCAAGAGACCTTCGACCGCGGGATGACGACCCAGAGCATCGACGTCGAGGACTTGGAGGACGGCCCGGAACGGCTAGACCTCAAGACCTATCCGCGGATTCCGTTCTACTCGCAGGTCCACGAAGACCGACCGTTCTACACGAAGACCGGCCGGATGGAGTTCCACA
Organism: Haloarcula sp. CBA1122; assembly: GCF_009741785.1. NCBI lineage: Archaea > Methanobacteriati > Methanobacteriota > Halobacteria > Halobacteriales > Haloarculaceae > Haloarcula > Haloarcula sp. CBA1122. The sequence continues at coordinate 4,750 of NZ_WPCB01000025.1, read as the reverse complement.
AGGAGGAGGACCGGTTCATCGAACTCGGTCGGGACGACATCGACCACGTCGAGAGCGTCGAGGGGACTCCCTACGGCGTGAACAAGAAGTGGGACGAAGCCAAGGACGAGGAGAACCCGCTGTATCACGACGAGGGCAACCAGTTCTACTACAACACCCCCCACCCCAAGTACCGGACCCACTCCTCGTGGGGGATGACGGACTGGAACCTCATCTGGGCCTCGCGGGACTTCGGCAGCGTCAGCGGCGACCCGGAGGGGACCGACCGGTTGGTCGATGACTTCTCGTTCCCCACCGGGGACGGCGAGTCCGAAGACGTCGCGCCGCTCGGTGAAGCGTTCGTCGAGATGCATCCAAGCGACGCAGCAGACATCGATGTAGAGAACGGTGACTACGTCCGCATCACCGGCAAGCGCGGCGACCTCGTCGTCAGGGCGATGGTCAGCGAGCGTCAGCGCCCGCGGTCGGCCGGCGACATGGGACAGCTGACGCTGTGGCACGGCTGGTGGCCCCAGCACTTCCCCGACGACGAGGCCGACGAGGACGGCGTCAAGGGGTACAACACGATCACCAACATCTGGCTCGATCCGCTGCAGGAGACCGACGACCTCGTCCACAAGGCGGTGTTCGGCGACCCCAACGTCTCCGACATCGTCGACGAGGACATCGCCTGGTACGGCGCGGAACTGGAGCACGGCTACGAGGAGACGGTGTGGGCTCCGACGGGGACCAACCGGGACGACCTCGTGGACGTGGAGAAGTACGAGGAAGCGGACTGGTGGCCCGGCGACGCCCGCCGGGACAACCTCGTCGAGGACTACATCGGCGGGTCCTTGCAACCCAGCGGTAGCGGCTCTGGCAGTACCAGCAGGAAGACCCCAGGAGGCGATGACTGATGGCACAAACGTACAACCCACAACTCGGCCGCGAGCACAGCTATCCCTACGAACACCGCGAGGAAGAGCGGGACTACCACTGGGGGATGGTCATCAACACGAACCGGTGTATCAACTGCAACACCTGCTCCTTTGCCTGTAAGTCGACCTGGACCAGCGGCGAGGGCGAGGAGTACATGTGGTGGATGAACGTCGAAACCGAGCCCTACGGCGGCTACCCGATGGGCTGGGACATGCGGCTGCTCGACGATTTAGAGGCCGACCAGACCATCTTCGACGCCGCCGACAACGGCGAAAAGGTCCACGGCTACATCGCCGAGAAGCAGGCCTGGGAGTACCCCGCGCTGGGCGACGATCAGGTCCACGGCGAGTACCCCGAGGGCGAGGTCGTCGAGTCCGACCTGGAGAACGACGAGTACCACGACATCTGGCAGTTCTACCTCCCGCGGCTCTGTAACCACTGCAAGAACCCGGCCTGTCTGGCGGCCTGCCCACGGAAGGCCATCTACAAGCGCGAGGAAGACGGTATCGTCCTGCTGGATCAGGAGCGGTGTCGCGGCTACCGCCGCTGTGTGAAGGCCTGTCCGTATCACAAGCCGATGTACAACCCCGAAACCGGCATCACCGAGAAGCCGGTCGGCTGCTACCCCCGCATCGAGGAGGGGAACGTCCCGCGGTGTGTCTCCTCCTGCATTGGGAAGACGCGGCTCCACGGCAACATCAACCGCGGGCCGGACGCCGGGCCGGCAGGGGGCAAATCCTCCGCCGCGTCGGGGCGCTCGCCGATCAACTACCTCGTCCACTCCGACGAGAAGGTGGCCCTGCCGCTGTACCCGCAGTTCGGGACCCAGCCGCAGGTGTTCTACATGCCGCCGTACCACGTCCCGCCGGAGTTCCTGACCCAGATGTTCACGCCGAACACCGAGGTCAAAGAAAACGAGTGGCCGGGCGACACCTACGAGGAGTCGGTCCGCATCGTCCAGGAGCGGGCTCGCAACCCCAGCCACGAAGTGCTTGGCATTCTCCAGTTGTTCGGCGCGACGACGCGGCTCATCGAGACCTACAACGTCAAGGAGAACCGCGTGAAGGGCTGGGACCGCAACGGCGAGAAGGTCGTCGACGTGCCCATCGAGGAGCCCATGGAGGTCCGCGAGGGCGAACAGTGGACGAACCAGCCCTGAGGTGCGTACAATGAAGAACACGCCACAACACCACACGCGACGCGCCGCACTGTACGGGTTCGCCGCGGCGGTCTTCCAGTACCCCGATGAGGCCGTCGTCGCCGATTTACAGGACGAGGCGGTACAGGACGCCGTGCGACAGGCCGGGGTCGAACTCGGGCTCGACAGCGAGGTCGATGCGCTGCTTGACGCGCTGGACGGCGTCGACCGGGACTCGCTCGAACCGGCGTACAATCGGCTGTTCGGCCTCCCGGGCGACGGGGGGACCTATCCGGTCGTCCCCTACGAGGCCCACTACACCACCGGCGAGGAGGTCAACGAGAGCCAGCGCCGCATCGCCACGGTCGTCGGCCTGCTGGAGGAGTTCGGCCTTGAAATCAGCGACGAGTTCGACGAGCGTCACGACCACGTCACCGTCGAACTGGAGCTGCTGCAGGTGCTGGCCGCACAGCGGGCGGTCGCCCTCGACGGCGGCGACGACGAGACGGCCATTCGCCTCGCACAGGCGGGTGCGACGGTGCTAGACGAGCACCTCACGGATTTCGTTCCGGCGTTCGCCCATCGGGTCCGAAAGACCGTCAACGGCGACGGCAGTTCCGACCGAGACCTGCCCGAAGCGAGCGCCGTCTACGCTGCCGCCGCGGACCTGGCGGCGGCACTCGTTGAGTTTGATGAAGCGAGCCATCCCGATCCGGTGTCGCCCGGAACGGGGGTGAGAGCCGATGGTTGAACTCGACTACGAGGCGGCCCGGCGGGCGACGACGGCGACGGCGCTCGTCATGGCGCTCCTGGTCGCCGGCCAGATGGCTGTGGCGGCGGCCGTCACCGGCGGCCAGCAACCCCTTGTCGCGACCGACGAGGTCCCACAGACCGCCGAGAGCGACCGCTGGACCGAGGCTCCGTCCCGGACCGTCTCGCTGTCGAAACAGCAGATGGCCGTCCCCTACGGCGGCGGGAGCGTCGACGAGATGGAGGTGCAGGCGCTGACCAACGAGACCCACGTCGCCTTCCGGCTGACCTGGACGGACCCGACGAAAGACACGAACATCCGGTCGCCGAAGAACTACAGCGACGCGGCGGCCGTTATGCTCCACAGCGGCGAGAAACCGCCGATCACGATGGGCGCGGGCGGCGACCCGGTCAACATCTGGTACTGGCGGTCCCAGTGGCAGTACGGGAACGACAAGAACGCGGAGTGGAGCAACGATATGTACGCCTACCCGCACCCGGACGAGGAGACCAAACCGGGGCGTGCGGCCGGGAACCCGCTATCACAGAGCCAGTACGAAAACTACGGCCAAAACTACTACGCGGCCGGCTACGGGTCGCTGAGCAACGCGCCACAGCAGAACGTGAACGCACAGGGGACTCGCAACGGCGACGAGTGGTCCGTCGTCTTCGTCCGGGAACACACCGGCGAGGGCCAGCATGACGCGGCGTTCCGCCAGAACGAGACGATGTACCTCGCCTTTGCCGTCTGGAACGGGAGTAGCGACGAGGTCAACGGCAAGAAGTCGCTGACGATGCAGTACAGCACGCTGGACACCGAATCGGGTGAGCTCGCGGCGGCTGAGAGCGGCGGCAGTGGGGACAGTTCGAGTTCAGGTAGCGCCGCCAGCGGCGGCGGTTCCAGCGGCGGCGACTCCAGTAGCGGCGACGGCGGTTCGGGCGGCAGTAGCAACCCGCTGTACACGTCGCTCGGGACACTCATCGCGGCAACGGTCGCCGGCTGGACTGTCCTCTACTGGAGGCTGGCGCGATGAGCTACGAGAACTGGAGCGCACGCGGTCGGACGCCGGGCGAGACCGAGACAGAGGTCCGAAGCGCACTCGACGCTCCACAGGTCCGGACTCGGCAGGACGCCGCCATCGCACTTGTGGATGCGGCCGAGTCCGGCCTCGACCGGGAAACGATTGACGCGCTGGGAGAGCGCGCACTGGAAGACGACGACCCCGAAGTGCGGCAGTTCGCTGTCGAGGCGCTGGGTGTCGCCGGGGCCGCGCCGGCCGTCGTCCGGCAGGCGCTCGACGACGCCGAACCGTGGGTCCGGGCCGAAGCCGTCGTCGCCCTCTCGCGGGCCGGCGGCGACGCCGACCAGCTAAGAGGGGCGCTGGACGACGACAGCGGGTGGGTCCGACGGAACGCCGTCATCGCGATGGGCAAGCGCGGCGACGCCGACCAGCCGCTGCTGGTCGAGTGTATCAAGACCGACCCCCATCCGGCGGTCCGGGAGTACGCCGCGCAGTTCCTCGGCGGCGTCGCCGAGGACGTGCCGGAGGCCGAACGCATTCTGGCCGCGATGCTGGCCCGGGAGCCGAACGCCTTTGCCCGGGCGAAAGCCGCCGAGAGCCTCGGCGAACTCGCGACCGACCGCGCGGAGCAGGCGCTCGAAGCCCACGGCGTGACCGACCAGAGCGAGGACGTCGCCCGCGCGGCCAAACAGGCGCTCGCGAGCGCTCGCGGGACCGACCCCGAGGAGCTAGATGTCGAAATCGGGCCGCCGTCGGCCCCCGGTAGCGGGCCGGACACGCCCGCGGAGCAGTCCGTCGATGGCTACGACCCCGCCGGCTCCTTTGGCTCGGCCCGATCCGGGAGCGGGTCACTGGCCCCCGGCCGGCGCGCCCGGGTTCCGAGCCCCGGCGCGACCTGAACACCGACCCGGAGGACAGGACC